>CAYXFO010000298.1:0-5905 GCA_964464255.1 uncultured Pirellula sp. | reverse complement strand
ACTGCGAAACTCAGGAATGCGTAGCAGTGCCATTTCCGGGCTGTAAAAAAGAAATCTTGATTGTGTAGCGACATGCGTGTCGCCAAACCGGTCCATCCCGAAAACCAAGCTAGTTCCCACCAACCGGGCGGCGGTGCTCCCAATCCAAGGATACGCATGAGGAGAAGCAACAATGGAAAGGAGGCTACAAACCAACAAGCAATATTCTTTGCAGTCGATGAAGATATTGGCTGCTCAGGGAGTGGTGTCGTGTCACTGGTTCTCCTCCCCAAAACACACATCAGTGCTAGAATCGCCAGAAGCGCAACCAGGGCTGCGATTGCAGAAGCGGAGCCAGCGATAACTTCATACTCTGGAGGGACTAGGGTGAGCGTGGAATAATCAAAAACCAACTGGACGCGCGAGATAATCGCGCAGCCGGTTGCGAGCCAAAAAACGATCGCAAGAACGAGGAAAATCTTTCCCCACGACTTCATAAATTCCACCGTCACCCTCATCGGCGATCTTTGTAATTGCAGTAAACTTAATCGACGTAGCATTCCCCGCAAACTCATTTTTTCACCCCATTCACCCTTCTTCCCCAAAAGATTCATGGACGAAACCCCAGACATCCCAACGGCAGGTTCTCCAACCTCTTCGGCTCAGGCTCCACTTTGGAAACCGTTGTCTGCCAAGCAGCGACGGGTACTCGGCACCCTGATGGAGAAGTCCAAAACCACGCCGGACGTGTACCCGATGTCGTTCACCGGCCTGATGACCGGTTGCAACCAAAAAAGCAACCGCGCACCGATCACCAGTTACACCGTTGAACAAGTGGAAACCATCGTCGATGAGTTGCGGACGATGGGAGCCGCTACCATCGTTCAGGGAAGTGGTCGGGTCACTAAGGTCCGACATAACGGTTACGCATGGCTCGGGATTCAAAAGGTCGAGGCCGCAATCATGACGGAACTGTTGCTGCGCGGCGAACAGACTCTCGGCGAGTTGCGAACACGTGCATCTCGAATGGAACCGATCGCGGATCTCGATGAGTTAAAGCGACTGATGGATAGTCTCAAGCAAAAGGATTTGGTGGTGGATCTCACTCCCCCTGGCCGTGGCCAGATGGTATCGCACAATCTTTACCCGGAATGGGAACTCGAAGCGGTCCGCAAGAATGTTGCTGCCGGGATGGCATCCGCTCCGTCTGAAGGGGATGATGAAGACGGGAATAGTTCATCCCCCTCCGCTCCCCGTCAACGAATGCAAAGCGAGTTTGAGGAGTTGCGAGCAACTCTTCAAGCGTTAACGGCCCGCGTCCAAAAAATCGAATCCGAACTTGGGCTCTGATCGCTTGAGGAAGATGACGTTGAAGGGAAGATAACGTTGCTATGAAGCGAATAGGAATCGTCGGGGCGGGGATCAGCGGGCTCGCCACCGCGTGGTACTTGCGCCGCTTGCAGCCGAACGTTTCCATCACCATCTTCGACAGCCAGGATCGAATCGGAGGGGTGATTGAAACGCTTAACGATCCCTATCTGATCGAATGCGGTGCCGATAATTTCGGAACATTAATACCTGATGCGATTCAATTGGTGCGCGATATGGGACTGGAATCCGAGTTCATCGCGCCGCAAAAGAACTTTAGAATTGCCCAGGTCGTGCACCGAGGCCGATTAGTTCCGATCCCCAACGGATTTTCTCTGATGCAGCCAACGCGACTGGCCTCTATCTTGACGACACCGATATTGAGTGTGCGTGGAAAGTTGCGGGTTCTGCGGGAGTACTTCGTTCCACCGCGGCGCGAATCAAGCGACGAGAGTGTCGCCGATTTCGCGATCCGCCGTCTGGGCCGCGAATGTTATGAAAGATTGGTCGAACCTATTGTCGGCGGTATTTTCACTGCGCGGGCTGAAGCATTGAGCATGCAGGCTGCAATGCCCCAATTCGTAGCCATGGAGCGAGAGCATGGCGGATTGATCCGCGCGGCCCGCGCGACGCGAAAAGCGAAATCGAAGGAGAACCGATCTGCCCGCGAAGCCTCAGGAGCACGCTACGATCAATTCACCGCGCCGAGACACGGTATGACCTGGTGGCTTGAACAAATGGCTGCTCCGATGCGAGATACCCTCCATCTCAGGCACTCTGTACAGCGCATTCTTCGGCATGAAGATGCAACCTGGGAGGTGACGGTGTCTTCTGACAGTTCCAAGGAAGTGCGGGAATGGGTCTTCGATCAAGTATGCCTGGCGGTACCCAGTCATCGCGCTTCGACCCTGCTTGCAAGTGTCTCACGTGATCTCGCCAGTGAGTTGGCTGCGATACCGTATGCCTCCTCCGCGATTGCAGTGCTAGGAGTGAAGAAAGCGGAGATACGTCCCGATGCGTTTTGTTTCGGAGCGATCGCGCCAGCGATCGAGAAACGAAACTGCCTAGCCATCAGTCTCACAAGCGAGAAATACCAGGGGCGTTGCCCATCGGATACGGTTTTGGCTCGTGTATTTATGGGAGGAGCCGTGCGCCCAGATCTGTTCGAGAAAACGGATCTTGAACTGCTGGGGATGGCGAAAAGGGAGGTTGAGTCCCTCTTCGGGCCTTCGTCTCCGCCGATCTATGAGCAGCTCGTGCGATGGCCGAAGTCGATGCCACAGTACTTGGTCGGCCATCGTCTACGCGTTCAGAACATTATGCAGATGGTTGCGCGTTTGACTGGCCTGGAATTAGTCGGCAACGCGTACGATGGGGTAGGTATCCCTCAATGCGTGCGAGGTGCCCGGATCGCTGCGCAGCGAATCGGCGAACGATGTGCTGCGCCGAGTGTCTAAGCGATTACGAGAAGAATACCCGTTCAGCGGTTTTTCGAAGGAGGTTTTGACGATCTCCTTCGCTGATATTGTCCAGTCGATCGCGTATCAGAGCGATTGAGGCTTCGTAGGTGTGCGGTGCTTCGACTTGATATGGACAGTCAGATGCCCACATCAGGCGTTCTGATCCAAACGCATCGATCAATCGGCGGATCATCGGGATCAGGTCCGTGTAGGGAGGGAGTTTCTTGCCGAGAGCATAGAAGGCCGAAGTCTTCACGTAGACCTTCGGATATCGAGCTAAACGGCACAGGAGTTTCAGTTGTTCTTCGGTAGGTGGTGTGCGCATGCCGATGCGAGAGAAGTGGTCGATGACCACGGGGGTTTGTGGATGTCGGCTACAGAGTTGCTCGATCCCATCGATCGCTTCCGGATCGGACAACATGCACATCGCTTGTCCAAGCTCACCACCTGTTCGGAACATGGTTTCGATGGGTTTAGAGGCTTGCCATGATTTCACGTTGTCGACGGTTGCATAGAGGCGATATCCTCGAACACCTTTCTCATGCATTCGTTTCATCGTTTGATTGAGGTCTTTCTGTTCGTGATCGATGACGGCTACACCTGAGAATACGCCGGGATGTTTTGCGATGGCATCGAGCATGTAGCTGTTATCGAAACCAAAAAAGTTCATCTGGATCAAAACGATTCGGTCCACGCCGCAGGGTCGGCAGTGACTGAATAATTCCTCAGGTGTAAAAGAAGATGGCTGTACGACTTCGGGTCCGAAATCTTTGGCAAGGGGAAACGTATTCGTTAGGGCTGGCCAGACATGGACGTGTGCATCGATCCAGCCAGGGGCTGGCTTTGCCTCGGTAGCCGCCGCGAGTTGCCTCCATGCTGAGATCGGTAGAGCGGTGGTTCCAGCAACACCTGCCGCAGCGGACAGCCAACTTCTACGATTCCAGACCGACGAGGCGAGAGTAGGAGGCATTATTCGAATTCCTGAAGCATGGCGTAATAAAACTCGTGAGCTTTTTCAACTTGATCGATCTCGATATATTCGTCTTCGGTGTGGGCCTGATCGATACTGCCTGGCCCATAGAGAATCGATGGAACTCCGGCTTCTTGCAATCGGCCAGCATCGCTTCCGTACGCAACTCCTCGAAGTGTGTCGTCCATCCCCAATTTTCTAAGGACGGAAGCCGCGCACTTAACAATGAGTTGATCAGGTGCTGTGTCGAGGCAGGGTTCCTGGGTTGTTGCTGGTTCTATGTCGAAAGAAGCGTCGGGCATGGAAGCTTCTATATTCGCGATAATCTGGCGATAACCATCGAGGATAGCCATATGGGATTCGCCAGGGAGGATCCGTCGATCGATTTCGATGACACAACGGTCGGGTACGAAATTGACTTGGACGCCGCCGGATATCAATCCAACGTTTGCGGTGGCTCGGCCCAGGAGAGGGTGGACTGTCTGCTGGATTGTCTGATGATGATCCTCTAAAGCGACAATTAGTCTCGCCATATGGTGGATGGCATTGACCCCCAACTCGATTTTCGAGCTGTGGGCCGCTCGGCCGCGGGTGTGGATCCGCCAACGAAGCACCCCCTTGCTGGCGACAACTAATGCGAGTTCCGTTGGCTCTGCGACAATAGCGGCATCTGCAGTGAATGACTTGCACAGATGGCGAATTCCTAAGCAGGAATGCTCCTCATCCATGATCGACCCCATGAAGATATCGCAGTGCGGAACGACTCGTTCGCGTTTCGCTCGTTCCATCGCGAGCATCATTCCAGCGAGTCCGGCTTTGGTATCGCAGGAGCCACGACCATACATGCGCCCGTGTTTGATTTCCGGGGCAAATGGTGGGATCGTCATCCCTTCGACTGTTACCGTATCGGTGTGCGCTTCAAGCAGTAGTCGCCGCTGGCTGTTTTTGCCGGGCAGTCGCGCGAGGACATTCGGTCGACCGGGAAGTGCGTCCTCGACATGATACTCAATGCCGCTGCTCTTCCAGAACTCCGCGATGTAGGCAGCGCATGCCGCTTCACCTGGCCCACCAGCGTAAAACGCATTGACGCTGTTGATACTCACCAGGTTCTTGAGCAGTTCGACGACATCCATAAGTCGTTTAGAGATCCTGACGGTAGAGATGCCAGCAACCGAGCGATAACATGACTGCGATAAAGATCGCATTGGACCAAATCGGTTGCCATGGATCCAATTCGATTTGGGGAATATCCAAATCCGCGTTGTTCATCGCGGGTAGCTTGCTCTCCGGATTCTTTAGTGCGTATTGAATGGTCTGATTGATGGCAGATGGTTTTGGGAAAATCATGTACAGTGGGTTGATGATATACGAAAAAATTTGTTCGGGCGTTGTCGATCGCGGGCGGTAAGATTTCTCTGAAGCCGAGAGATCCGAGGACCAGATTTCAACACTCTTCACGGCGTGAGACATCCAGAGTCGATCTTTGGCATCAAATGCGAGAGTTGCAGCATCCCCTTGTCCCGGCAAATTGGGTTTCGTCGCGGACCAGTCGGTTTGTCCGGCACCGCGCGAAACGATCCATACATTGCCATTCGTGCCGAGTATGGCAACTCTGCCGCGATGATCGGCTGCGATGCGTTTGACAGTGCCTTCGCCGATGACTTCCAGTTCTTGCACGACTTTCATGGTTGACAGGTCGACAACGAGCGGTGTATGGCCCTTGGGGCAAACAATGGCTGCACCTTCCTGCACGGCGATGGTTGCAAACGTTTCTGGTGGGAAATCGAAGGAGAGTTCACCGTCGTTGGTCAATCGCCCCCCTTCAGCTTTGAGTTTGATTAGTTTGCCTCGCGTGTAGATAGCTGCGAGTTGGTAGTCGCTTGCGCTAGCAAAGGCCATAGGCCTACGGTATTCCGAGTCGGCAGTCGTCATTCGCTTGTAGGGTTCGTCCGCTTGCGGAATCTTCATGTCGAATCCAAACAGCGAGACTTTCGACTTCTCCGAGTTGGATGCTGCTTCGACATCGAAGCGGTAGATTCCTTCGGTGGTGACCGCGGCAAAGGAGTCTTGCCAAGGAATGATCTCGGTGGTGTTGGCTGGAAGGTCCGGTCCGGAATCAAGACGGATA
>CAYXFO010000297.1:0-5992 GCA_964464255.1 uncultured Pirellula sp. | reverse complement strand
GCAACGTTGTGTGTGGTTTGCCAGGAATATTGAGCGGGAAGTTTCAGAAACTGATGGTTCACTCGGTAGCGATGGGAACCCTCGCCGATGATCAATTCCGATTGTGTCTTGCTGGCCGTCGCGATCGAAGGGGCAACCGCGAGGCAAGCAGCACTGGCCGATGCCTGGACCAGGAAAGAGCGACGGGACGAATGACTATGGATCAAAGATGGTTGCGGTTGGCGCACGATGATGCTCCTGGGAGTCGAGTGGAAGGAAACGCGATGAAGCGCTATGAGCTTCCTGACAGTATAACCCATCCCGATTTCCATCGCGGAATCGTTTGAACGTTCGCTTTCGAGAACCCTACAAATCTTCGATCAGCAAATCAGGTTCGATCACCCGTTTCTTCTTCCAGCCTCCGTGCAGATACCGGACGGTGAACAGGATCGCGAGAACGACGACCCACACGGTGATGACCGACCACCAATAGTAGAGCCCATCCCAGCCGAACAGCCACCAGCCCAGGACACCGAGGCCTACGGTTCCGGCACCGGCCGCGATATGGCCAACGAGAACCGTCAGTGTGTCCCCTGCTCCCTTGAGAACCCCAGCAAAGACGATTTGGATGGCGTCGAAAACGCAATAGCCCGCAATGAACAGAAGCAACGGTCTCAGGACCGGCCGCATCTCTTCAAATCTTTGCGGATCGGTTCCTATCGCGTAGACGCTGATCGCCCAGTCCGGGAAACCGCCGTAGAAGACCACAAAAAACAAGCTGTAGATCAGCCCGATCGATAGACCGATCCGAACCATCCGTTGCACTGTTTCGATGCGGTTCTGAACAAGATACTTGCCGACCACAACGCCCACCGCCATTCCTAACCCAATCAAAGGGATGAATGCCAAAACATTGACACCCAAGGCCAGAGTTGTTGCAGCAGCAGGCTTCTCGCCAAGCTTGGCGACGAGGATCATGATGATGGTAAAGCTCCATGCTTCTGCAACGGTCGAGACACCGGCAGGCCAACCAAATCGAACCAGGCGCTGCATCAATGGTCTTTCGAATCTCATGATCGATACGAGTCTAGAGGCGATAGGAACTGGGCTCATGCGCGAGGGGGTCGCGTCTGGATCCGGTGACGAATCGGGCCATGTTCCGAAATCGCCCCGAACGAGATACCGATAGGCAAACCATGACAGCAGCAGAAGCTTCAGGCATAAAGAGATGCTGGATGCAATAGCAGCGCCCTTGACTCCGAGAGCAGGCAAGCCGAGATTGCCGAATATAAGCCCCCAATCCAGCAGCGTGTTGACAACTGTTGCTGCAGCATCGCAATACAGCAAAACGAGTGTCTTTTCACTGCCAGCGAAAAGTCCGATGAGTGACGCTGCGATGACGGTTGCAGCCGCCCCCGGAACGAGGCACCAAAAGTAATCTCCTTCGGCTTTTGCTAAATTCGATTCATGCCCTGCCAGTAGAAACAAATCCTTGGAATACCAGCCTAACAGGAACAGCAGAGGTACCAATGCTAAAGCGAGCAGCACGCCCTGCCACACTACCTGCAAGGCGCGGTCCAGTCGGCGCACGCCTAAATACTGCGAAACAAACGTATTGGTGTATCCGCAGATACCAACGGGTAGACAGGTTACCGACCAGAACAAAGTTCCCGACGACATGGCTGCTGCCGCGGCCGCATCGGAGTAGCGGTACAAGAAGAGGCGATCTACAAACAGGGTGATAGAAAACAGACCCGTCGATAGCATCAACGGCCAAGCCGTCCGGGCTAGTTCCCAAAAATCCTCGGTCCATCCGCCGCGATTCGAGGTTGTCATGAGTCGTTGAACGTGCGGCCAGTTTTTCGCATAAACACATCTTCCAGGCCCGGCCGACCAACGGTAACGCTCAAGGCTTTAGGACCGAGCGAATCCAGAACCTCCGTGAATCGATGTGGGGATTCGGAAACCAAGGTTCGCACGGTCTCTCCCGACACGGTGCATTCCCATCCAAATCGTTCCCGTAAGACATCCACGACTGCGACAGGTTCGCGCGTTGAGACCGAGATAACCATTTCACCTGTCTCGCGTCGCAAGGCATCGGGGCTTGCCAGAGCAACGATGCGACCTTGGTCCATGATTGCAAGCGTGTCGCATTTTTCGGCTTCTTCCATCAAGTGCGTCGTCATCAGGATGGTGGTTCCCCATTGATTCCGCAACTCGCTGAGTGCGTTCCAAAATTCCAATCGAGCCGTGGGATCCAACCCGGTGCTGGCCTCGTCCAAAATGAGCAGGGCCGGGCGATGCAGCAATCCTTTCGCTAACTCCGTACGCCGCTTCAATCCACCCGAAAGTTTTTCACAACGCTCGTGCAAGCGACCCTCGAGACCCATCATCGCCACGAGCCCCTGCACGCGAGATCGAAGCTCTGCACCGACGATGCCGAAGAGAGCACCTTGACATTGCAAATTTTCCAAGACGGTCAGTTTGCGGTCGAGGCTTGATGACTGAAAAACAACGCCGATCGCACCTCGCACAGCAGTCTGCTCCGAAGATACATCTCGGCCGAAAACACTGATCTTTCCGGATTGCAGTGGTACGAGCGTTGATATCAATCGAAACAGTGTCGACTTGCCACTTCCGTTGGGACCCAGCAATCCGAAAACAGCACCGCGAGGAATATCGAAGCTAACGGTATCCAATGCGATGCGGGAGCCGTATCGATGGCTTACGCGCGATACAGAAAGCGCGACATCAAGAAGGCTCACAACAAGATCCAACGGGTTACAGCGAGCAATAAGATGGCTGGCAAATAGACCAACGACGCACGCAGCAAAGCTCTCGCGTTGATATCATCTCGCTTGAGGAGGAAGCGAAGCGAGTATCGAATCTGAGGCGCAGCGACGGCGGCTCCCAGGATCGCGAAGATCCAAGTCCACATGCTCGAGGGGTGCATGACTGACATCGATACAGGGACTAAAGCGATCGCGGGTAGGATCGCGTGCCATGCTGCCGCCCTGCCGGTCGGCTCTTCGCGAGTCAGCATCCGAAAACCTGCTCGCGTATACTGATCACGGTACAACCATGCAATCGCCATGAAGTGTGGAAACTGCCAAAGGATAACAATCAACGTTAAACACCAGCCAGTCCAATCAAGCAGGCCTCCCCCGGCGGCAGTCCAGCCAATCATGACCGGGAGTGCACCAGGTAATGTTCCGACGGCAGTATTCCACCATGACATCGCTTTCATGGGGGTATAGATCCAGCAGTAGATAAACCAAGTCGTACCGCTGATCGCGGCTGCGGTCCAGTTCGAGCCGAAACCAAGCATCAGGATTCCGACGACCAAAAGCATCCAGCCAAAAACCGCAGCTTCAAGAGTACTCAGTCGTCCGCTTGGCAAGGGGCGTCGCTGAGTTCGGGGCATCACAGAGTCGCGATCTCGCTCGTACCACTGATTCAGAACACTCGCGCTCGCCGCAACCATCGCAGTGCCAATCAACGTGGAGAACCAAACGAGCGGCGGTACAGAAACGTTGAGCAAGCGATATGCGACGACCATAGCGACCCCCACGGTCAACAAGATCATCAGCGTGATACGAGGTTTCGCAAGCACGCAGTAATCGCGCCAAACGGTACCCCTCAGCGCTTCTGCACCGGTCTTTGCAGATCGCTCTCCGTTGGATAGCGCTGGAGTTGCAGTGTGAGTGGTCATAAAGCCTGTGGCTCTGGCATGGGTTCGTTGGCGGAGATTTCGCTGGCGGAGACACTATCCGATCCGAGAGAAACCCTCTCGGGATGGGAAATGGTAAACGATTGCGGATTCGCCACAAGCGAGGCTTGCCTCCGAGTAATCCGGCAAACCATCCATACAGACATGGCAATGATCAAGGATCCGGTGGCTTGATGAGCAGTTACCATCATGGATTCCCAAAATCCCTTGGCCTGAATCGCATATTGAGCCAATGCCGGATGAAGGTCGCTCCAGGGAAGTGCGTAATTGACTAGCCAAGTCCCAATCCCCAGTGCGACCTGGAGGACCAAAATAAACAACAAAAAGTTCGATGGAGATCGCAAGCTGCGATGATTCGCATACGGACGACTTCGGACTTTCCAAGCCAAGGCGAGAATCAAGCAGACGAGCAAGCCTGCGAAGGTGAGGTGAAGGTGGACCAAGCTCATGAAGGAGCTGGGTTTCAGGTCCGGAAGTGCGTGCCGCAGTTGGGCTCCAAGAATCAATTGCAGGATCGATGTGGCAAGGATTGCAATCGATAATCGCCGTAGCCCGCGCGGCACGATCGAACTCTCAGCCGTCTTCCAGTCGCTTGAAGAAGCGAAGGCCAAGAGAGAGGCGAAAGCAAAGACCAATGGCCCCCCACATCCATGAAGCATTGCGATCGTTCTCGCATCCAATACGACTCGGAAACCACCGAGCAATCCTTGTCCAATCACCGCCAGCAACAATCCGATGCAGGCCCATCGGTACCAGGTTCTTGTGTCTTGCTGCCAAGCAACCAAGCAAAGTACGATCGAGAGGAGTCCTAGGAACGAACCGAGTAGACGATGCCCGTGCTCGATGAACAAGTCGAACGGACCAAACAGCCATGTAGACAGAGGGTAGAGAAACAAGTTGTAACCGTACGTGCCTGGCCAATCGGGAACAGCCATTCCCGCGTCGTGTGTCGTCACCAACCCACCGACCCAAATCAACGGGAAGACCGTGAATGTAACAGCCCATGCCCAAAACCAGGGTTGAGCCCAAAACCAGGGTTGAGAGAGTGCTCGGCCCATCAACCATTTCTCCCCAACGAGAGGATGTAATGGACCAAGTCCCAAATTTGTGCATCGGTCAAGCCAGGGTTGCCTCCCTGGGCTCGAGCAATGGGTGGCATCGGAGTCCCTTCAATACCAAGGACCAATCGACGAAACAGATCCTCGCGATCGTCACCTCCGCGGTACGCACGCCATGCGAAGTTTCTTGGTCGGTCGATGACCGGCTTGAGGGCTCCAAATGGCTTCATTTCCTTCCAATCTTTGGGATGCTTGGGATCGATCCCTGCTAGCACAGTCCAATCCTTAGTCCATTCATCATAGTCTTGCGACAATCCATCTCCCAGCCCGTCCGGGCCGTGGCATTTCACGCAGGCCGTCAATTCGCTCGCGTACCACTCTTTGCCCCGCTGAATGGATTGTGCCATCTCTGATTCGGTAAACGTGGGAGGCGTTGGGACGCTTAATCGAGCCGATTCGGATTCTTGCCAGCGGCGAGCGACGGCGATAGCGATCTGCTGAGCATCCGCGTTCTCCGTACTTAATTCCATCCCCTCTCGAATCACTTTCGCGATCAGTTTCCGTTCTACTTCACCTCGAATCGCTAAGTAACGAACGTACTCGGCGAGGTCTTCGATATCATGTTCGAATTCGCGAGTCTCTTCGAGCGCTGCGAACGATGGCATCGCGGTACCCGGAATTCCATGCGTGAGCGTATGGATCAGATCCTCGCGAGTTGGCTTGTAGCCAGCCGGGGTTGATTTGAACTTGAATGTGCCTCGACGAAAGTCTCGCGGATAGGGAGCCAATAGCGATGCGGCCAATCCGTAGCCATCGCCAGTGATGCCATGACAACTGACACAATGTTTACGAAACAGTCCGCGCTCAATCTCATCCTCGGCCCGACCGACCGGTCCAGCGCATCGCAGGACTTTTTCCATATCGAGATCGGAGATCCCAGCTTCCAATAGAAAGTCTGGTAGCGATGGGGAGTCCGAGGTCCCAAACCATTTCTCGACCATGTTTGACGCGTTAGCGGCAATAAGCCGAGGCTCCCCATCACCCGATTCACGCATCAGCCCAGCGGTGTAAAGCTCATTCGGTTGGAACGGAAACTCGGTCTTCCCGCAACCAACAAAGAAGACGAAAAGCAGCGCGGGAGATAACGCTAGCTGACCAAGGTTTTTAAGTGAATGAAAGAACGACACCATGCCCAGTAGCCCGAAAAACCCCAACTCGCCGTAAC
>CAYXFO010000296.1:0-5992 GCA_964464255.1 uncultured Pirellula sp. | reverse complement strand
CTGTGGACCAACCAGGCTGGATGGTCGGGAGCGATTTTGTTCGGAGGAATCATTTCCAGATGGATCCACAGCCAACCCCGTTCCGATTCCATGCCGACCCAGCGAAGATCCGATCTCGGTGGCGATTCTTTGCTATCCATGCTATCCATCGCAGCAATCACTTCAGAGACCGACTTTGATGCTGGCAAATCGACAATCGCGAATTGCTTGTTGAAAAACGGGATCACTTGATCCGAGAAGTCGGGATCCTCAATCGAACAAGGTTTGCGTTGTGCCTGTTCGACGGCGCGTTCGAGGTCTTGCGGATGCACGCGAAGGGAAACCTCCCAGTGTTGCTTCTCTTCATTCCATTCCATTTGCCCTACGCAAACATGAAACGGATGAGCAGCGAGGCCATTCGCCGCGCAGGCTAACGCCAGAAGAATCGCAGTCCAACCTGCCAGGAACCGCATCACGTTTTCACCTTGCGCTTATTGGTCTCTTTGCGATCCTTCTTTTTCTTCTTCGGCACGTCCGGTTTCTCCTGTTCCTCTGGTTGCTTAGGAGCTTGGGCCGTTCCTTCATTCTTTTGAGCCTCCTCTTTCTTCTGAACGTCTCGGCGAGCTCGCGCCATCGGGTTGTCTCCCCCTCCGCGTCGCTGGGCTTTGAAGAGTTGGAATCGCGAAGGCTCGATGACAGGCGGGAAGTGGTTGTTGTCGCGATCGATATCGGCGGTTTCCCGATACGGATCGAGCTCGAACTTGACGATCGGTTGATCGACGATGATGGTCGTTTCGCAACGGTTGGAATCGACACGCCAGATTTCAGCTGGGATTCGGAACTCTTGTTCCGAGCCATCTTCGAGGGTGACCATGAGGATCACCGGCATCACCAGTCCCCCAACATTTTTGAAAGAGACTCGGTAAAAGCGATCGGTGGATTCGAGCATGGCTCGCTCTTTGTCGGATAATTCAGCGATGGCCTTTTCGTAGGCCTTTCGCTGCTCGTCGGTTACCGCAGTGGGATCGTATTCGTTGTAAAAATCCTTGAGCTCGGGAAACTGGTCGACTCGTTTGGGGATCGATTCGTTTCGTTGTTGCGAGAGAGTTTTCCGGCGCGATTCTTTTTTGGATTTGGCATCCTCGGCCGCTTGGTCGGGTGTGCGTGGATCGACTAGATAGACACCGATTTTGTCGATTGCGATATCGCAGTGGTCGGTCGTGTAAAACCAGCCTCGCCAGAACCAATCCAAATCTCGTCCGGTGGCATCTTCCATGGTGCGAAAGAAGTCGGCGGGCATCGGACGCTTGAACTTCCATCGCCGCGCATATTCCTGGAACGCAAAGTCGAATAGTTCTCTGCCCAGGATGGTTTCCCGCAATATATTCAGTGCGGTGGCAGGCTTGCTGTAGGCATTGGGGCCGAACTGCATGATCGAATCGCTGTTGGTCATGATCGGCACTTGCTCAGTACTTTGCATGTAGGGGACGATCAGTTCGGGCTCGCCGCGTTGGGAAGGATAGTTCTCTTCCCATTCCTGTTCGGAAAGATATTGCAGGAAAGTGTTGATCCCTTCGTCCATCCAGGACCATTGGCGTTCGTCGCTGTTGACGATCATAGGAAAGTAGTTGTGACCCACTTCATGGATGATTACCGAAATGAGGGCGTACTTGGTCGCGGCCGAATAGGTTCCGTCCTCGCCGGGTCTCGGGCCATTGAAGCAGATCATCGGGTATTCCATCCCGCCGACCGGACCATTGACGCTGATGGCGACTGGATAGGGATAATCGAAGGTATATCGGCTGTAGACGTTGAGCGTATGAATGATCGAGTGGGTGGAGTATTTGCTCCACAGCGGTTCCCCTTCATTGGGGTAGAAGCTCATCGCCATCACTCGATTGTCATTGACTTGATGGCCCTGCGCGTCCCAGATGAATTTCCGGCTCGATGCGAAGGCGAAGTCGCGTACGTTTTCGGCGTAGAAGATCCATGTTTTGGTGGTGTCGGTTTTTTCGGTCTCGTTTGCCTTGGCTTCTTCCGGGGTGACGATGAAGACCGGACGCTCGGCTGTCGCGGCCTGCTCGAGCCGTTCTCGTTGCTCCTGCGTTAGGACTTCGTTGGGGTTTTGCAGTTGGCCGGTAGAGGCCACGATGTGGTCGGATGGGACGGTGATGCGCACCAGATAGTCGCCGAACTCGAGCGTGAACTCACCCTGGCCGAGATACTGTTTGTGTTGCCAACCGGTCACGTCGGTGTACGCGGCCAAACGAGGAAACCACTGCGCAATTTCATAGATCGCATTTTGATCCTTCTCAAAGAACTCGTAGCCGGTTCTCCCTCCGATGAAACGCGTGTTATTGATTTTGTAGGACCAGCGAATCTTGAGCGTGTACTCTTCGCCACTCAACAGGGTTTGCGGCAGATCGATCCGCATCATCGTGTCGACAACGAAGTTAGGTAGCGGTCGGTCCTGAGCATCGGTGACCGCTTCCATTTTGCAACTGCCGTCAAAGGTTCGCCGTTCGAGTTGAGCTTCGAATTCCGAGGTGGGTACGCGCGGGGAGGTCATCATTCGTCCGCTGCGCGTTCGGTTGGCATCGCTTTGAGGGGAGAAGATGTTGGGATCCACCTGCACCCAAAGATATCGAATCGCGTGTGGGGATTGATTTCGGTAGCGAATCGTTTCCGATCCCCTGATCGATTGGTCGGTTTCATTGAGAACAACATCGATGGTGTAATCGACCTTCTGTTGCCAATAGTCCGGACCAGGTTCTCCGGCGGCGGAGCGATAGCTGTTCGGGGTGGGGAGGATCTCCTCGAGCTGACGGAACTTATCCTCTTGGCCGTATTTTTTGTTCGGGAAAGGCTGAGACCAAGCGTCCGAAGAAGGAAAAGACCAAAAAGAACCGAGAGCTAAGATAAGAACATATTTGTAGGCAGGCATATTTGCTGTGCTGATTAGAGGATGATTGATTCGGATACATCAAGTTTGCGGGTTGGCGAACGCATTCAGTCTGATCCATTTTGCGAGCGTGTCAAAGCCGCGAATCAGCAACTAAAGGTTTCCTGAGTGTCGAAGTGGCCGATTTTCAGAAAAGTTTTTGCAGATGCTACAAATTCGCCCACTCGCACCCGTGGTGGAAGAGTGACGCGGAATAGAAAAAACATCGATCCAATCATTTGCCGAACGAGAAATCGAGAGCAAAACTTTCGCAGTGCCTGGAAAAAGGTCGTGGTAGCGAAGCCCGCCGAGGTGTCGCGCTCGGTGAATGTGACTAAACGTCGTCACGCTCATAGGGATCATTTCGACTGCCATTCCTTTGCTGGTACGCGGAACGGATGCTTTGGATCACGGACGAGAATTAAAAAAAGGATTTACTATGCGACGCATGATGCAATCGCTCTTGGTTTTGGCTCTGCTGGCCACTTCTGCTTCGGCTCAAAGCGAACTGACTTTGGATGCCGCACCCGGTGTGGAAGCGGAAGGCTGCAATACGTGCACTTCCAGCCAAATCCCACAGCCATCGATGAGTGGTTGCGGAAACAGCGTTGGGTCGCAAGTGGCGGCCTACATGAACGCCTATCCAACGCATCCCAATCTTTGGGCTTCTTATTCCGCAGAGCGTTCGAAGCGGTTGGATTGTCTGTATCGCCACGCTAATGGTTGCAATTGCGAAGACCCGAAACGGAATCTCTATGCTCATCCTTCCACGATCTGCACAAAAAGTTGTGGAACGAGTTGTGGAACGAGTTGTGGTGCTGGCGAAGGGAAGGGTTGCGAAACGGAGGTCGGTCCATTGTCGTCCGCAGAGAATGGGAAAGTCGCATCTGGATTCGCCCAACTGCATACACAGCCATCATCGGTGATCTACACCCAGCCAGCAGTGGTTGTGCTTGGAAAAAATAAGCCAGTCGCACCGCGAGCGAATACTGCCCGCTTGTCCGCGGTTCCTGTTGCTAAACCGGTCAATACAGGATTGACGGTAAAGCCATTGCGTTAAGCAACTCGTAGTGTGTTGCGATAGGCCTTGTGCCCCTCATGCCGAGATTGCCATCCGTGCCGATTGTGACAGCCGTTGTGTTCTTACTGTGGATTGAGGCGATACTTCGCCGATTGAGAACAAGGCATGGATTGGTGAGCGACCGTCTCTCAACGATGGTCCTCCGACAATGAGGCCATGGTGTGACGATGGAGCGACATGCCATGGCTTTTTTCGTTCTTAGAGATCATTCCCAAGTGGCGAATGCTGCGTCGATTTCGGTCAGCGGTCCCATAAGAACGAGTTCCTCGGTCACTCCGTTGTTCTTTTCATCGTAGTCGGAGTTGATTTGCTCCCATGTGGTGCAGCCTGGGCATCCGCATCGGTCTGGACCCTCGCGTCGGATTGGGCTGGTTCCTGATCGATAAACGATCCATGTGGTCGGATCGTTATCCGACTTGTCCAAGGCGAACGATTGCAAGCGAGGTTGTTCGCTGCTGTGGATGGATTCGATCACAACTGGAGGGGCGGTAAATTCACCTTCGCCCGCGCCTCCCATTCCAGAACCACCCCGTTGATTGATGTAATTGATGACCATCAAAACATCGAGTGGCCCAAGAGTACGATCGCCATCAACATCCAAGTAGGGAGGAGTGATCGGCGAGCCGGAGAGGGGGCGAGCCCCGCTTTCGTTGATTTCGTTGATCAGGATGAGCACATCGAGCGGAATAATGCTGCCATCTCCGCTGACATCTTCTGGTATCCCAGGATTTTGCCATGGGCTGGGGGGAATATAGACCCCGAAATCAACATGCGTTACCGATGGCTGGGATCCATAGGCGACGTTTAGAATCCCACCGATTGTGTTGGTATGAACGGTATCGCTTACTGGGTTGACTACTTGGACTCGATAATCGCCGGCGGGGAGATTCTCCAGGAAGTAACTTCCATCGGAAGCGGTTCGCGTTTCGCTCTTGGGCCCGAAGCGAAGGTGATCGAACTTCACAAAGGAGTTTTGGAATCCCCGGGCGATAACATAGGATATGCTCGCATCACCGGTTCCAACCTCCATGGTGACACGCTGGTTCCGCAGCATGCCGCGTCGCTCGAACCTTTCAATCAGGGTTCCATCGGCTGCATAGGCATCGAGCCGGATGTTGGTGTTGTCTGCGGCAGCGATGGCATCGAGCGAAACAAAAGAGGTCGGCGTGTCGAATCGAGCTCGAAGCTGATGCGACTGATCGTTGAACGACTCGACGTACCTTCCAAGCCGGAACGAAAAAGGACGAAAAATGCGGCTTCCGGTCGTCGCGCTGGTATCGTTGAATACGCCAATGGTGCCGTTGGCATCATTACCGACTACATCTAACCTGACACCTCCAAGGTTACCCGAAAGCGCTCCTGGGGGGTAATTGTCCGGTTCGATAACTCGCTGAAGAGAAATCGGCTGATTCTGTTCGTCTATCAATCGGACTGTGAGACCTTCAAAGCCAGATTCCGTAGCGTTCCACGCTCGGTTCTGGTCTGAGTCTTTCCATACGAATCCCTGGATGCCATGCCTTGTAGTTGTATCCGGAACGTTGCCGATTCGTCCGCTGAAGATGTTGCTGAAGATGCCGATGCGAGGCTCAACAGCTCGTAGTTCGATGGTCTTTCCGACATCTGATGGAAGTAGCTGAATCTTGAGATCCAAGTTCACGGTGTATGCGTTCGGTTCGCTCAGGGTTGTCCACGGGCCCGCTCCGATTCGATACTCAATGCGGCCAACGCGATTGAGCGTTATGTCGTTTTGAAAGCCAGACGAATTCCGGTTGGGCAGCGTTTGCACGCTCGCCTTGCCGCTGAACAGGTACGATGAAGTCGTGGGCTCAAAACGGCCTGTACCTTCTAGGCTGAGCGGCACATCGAGAACATCGAAAATGCCATCGCCGTCCGAATCTCGCCACCCGAGCATGGCCAATGTCGAATCCGGTGAGATCACCAGTTCGTAGGCCTGCTGAAGCGATGTACTAGCAGACATGATACTCGGAGCT
>CAYXFO010000295.1:4403-6009 GCA_964464255.1 uncultured Pirellula sp. | reverse complement strand
AGTAGCTCGCCAAGGAATCGAACCTTGTCTAACAGTTTCGAAGACTGTCGTGCGAATCCATCACACTCGCAAGCCATTGATGGTTGAGTATCCATGTCAGGAATCGAACCTGATCTTCGACCTTCGCAGGGTCGCGTGCGCATCCACTACACTTCACGGACATATTCACAGTGGTGCAGGAGGGATTCGAACCCACAAACACTTGCTTCTAAGACAAGCCGCTCAGCCGTTGGCGTACCGCACCGTGGAAAACAAGCGACCCATACCGGATTTGAACCGGCGATCTCTGCCGTGACAGGGCAGCGTCCACTCCAGGCTGGACCGATGGGCCGGAAACGTTAGAGGCGCTAATGAGATTCGAACTCAAGCGAACATGTTTTGCAGGCATGTCCCGCACCAAGCGGATTAGCGCCGTTGGGATAAGTAGTCCTGGACGGACTCGAACCGTCGATCGACTGGATGCCCGTGTTATCTGTAGGCAGGGCAGTTGCCTTTGCCGCTAGGCCACAGGACTGTTGATATCAGCGGAAGACCAGGGACTCGAACCCCGAAGCGCGTGAACGCCAGCTGTTTTCAAGACAGCGCCCTCATCCAGCCGGATGTCTTCCATTCACAGGGTGACCGATCGGAATTGAACCGATATCGACTTGGTTCACAGCCAAGTTCCTGAAACCAATACAGGACGGCCACAGCACCGGAGGCAGGAATCGAACCTGCGACCTTCTGGTTCAGAGCCAGACGTAACGACCAACAGTTACTACTCCGGAATAGAGAGCTATACGTGGGATAAGCTTCCAGCTTGTCATTCGAGAACTGCATCGACACGCAAGATGCTTATCAAACAAGCCCGGGCGGAAGGAATTGAACCCTCATACCACTGCTTCAAAGGCAGCTGGCTTACCGTTAGCCGACACCCGAATCACGTCAAGCTCCGGCAGAAGGATTCGAACCTTCACTAGTCTCCTTAACAGGGAGGTGCCTTACCAATTTGGCTACACCGGAATCTAAAAGTCAGGGTGGTCGGAATCGAACCGACGATCTCGTGCTCCCGAAGCACGCGGATTAACCACGCTATCCAACACCCTGCTAACTTGAAGCGTCCAGCGAGAATCGAACTCGCGTTTTCTGCATGGCAAGCAGATGGGTTCCCACTACACCATGGACGCCTTTTGTTGGCTCAACCGAATTGTCATAGATCAAGGAGCACCGAGTGAGGATCGAACTCACGCAGCCGCTTTACGAAAGCGGTGTCATTCCACTAGACCATCAGTGCTTATTCATTCAGTGGGATCGGTGGGCATCGAACCCACATCGACCGGTTTAAGAGACCGGTGCATTACCATGTCTGCCACAATCCCATTGCAAGCTGTGAGGCATAAGCTGTAAGGCTTAAGCCGGACAGTTTCATTTTCTTTGTTGCTTATCGCTTACTGCTTACCGCTTAAAGCTTCAGTCGGCGTGGAAGGAATCGAACCTCCGGCCTTCGTCTTATAAGGACGCTGCTCTCACCACTGAGCTACACGCCGTGATGAGTGAGGCCGGTGGGGTTCGAACCCACGCTTTGCGGATTAAAAGTCCGCTGTGCTACCGCTACACCACAACCTCA
>CAYXFO010000295.1:920-4303 GCA_964464255.1 uncultured Pirellula sp. | reverse complement strand
CTTCACGGTTTGCTTTACTCATATCTCAATCCTCATCCCTAATGCCTGATTCAAGATACGAAAAAACCCGGTGTCACTTTTGCGGTAACACCGGGTTTGCCAACGTTGCTTCGTCAGTATGGCCGAGTGTTACCTGCGTCTGGGATGCCCCAAATCAAAATTGCATGGGAGCACATTCACGCTTTGCAGCGCGATCTGTTTCCTGCAACCTTGATAACGTTCGGTACTCAGCCGTAAGGAAATCATGATTCCGTTTTCCAGTAATTGATTGCTCGTCAAATTCCTTAATCCACGCCCCGTGTTTCGGGCGTCACGTATAAAGATGCCGCCACGATGTTCTGGTTCGCAAGAAAATCAAAAATCTTGGACGATGTCTCCAAGAGAAAAACGATCGGTCCGCTGGAATGTACTCATTTGCCAAAACAATTTCCTGGCGCAATGGTCATTCCCTACGCCGATACCGTGTCGGCTCGGAGGGAGAATCTCGGCACTTCGATCTTTGGTAGCTGCAGCGCCCGGTCGCGATCAGCACAGAAGATGGGGAAGCGGTCTCCATGTCGCTCCCGGTGAGTTGCTAAGGCAACTTCCGGTGAATTGTTCTGCGCCGACAAGTGCCCCAAACAAGCCCACTGCAGCTTATTGGCATCACATGCATCAAGCAACTCGGCCGCGTCGGTATTCGAAATGTGCCCACGCTTTCCTGAGATACGATCTTTGAGATTTTGGGGATACGGCCCCTGGCGGAGCATCGCATCATCGTAATTGCTTTCGATCAGTACAGCATCCAGAGTGCCCATCAGTTTTTGGAGCCCGCCGAAGACATGCCCCAAGTCAGTGAGTAAACCGAATCGCTGTCCGGACTCGAGATCTTCGATCACGAAGCAAACGCCTTCGATCGCATCGTGAGGTGTACGCAATGTCTCGATGCGTAGTGATCCGACTCGGAATGATTTGCCAGACTCGAAATAGTTCGGTCTGCCAATGCAGCCTGTCGACGGTTTCGCGCGGGTCGCGTTCCACGTTCGCAAATTCGCGTAGACGGGCAAGTCGAACTTACGGTGAAGCACACCGACGCCGCTGATATGATCCGAGTGTTCGTGAGAGAGTACTAAACCCTCGCAATCGCGAATATCGTGACCGTAGTCGGCCAAACGCATCTCGGCGTTGCTTCCACTGATGCCTGCATCGAAAAGCAGACGCGTTTCGCCACTGCGTACGAACACGCAGTTGCCGGCACTTCCTGATTGCAATGAGATAACTTCCATGGCAGAAGTGTAACGATTCCAAATCTAGCAAGCCACCAGCAACCCATCTTCAGCGATCGCATTCGCTTGGTCGCGATGAACGATGATCCCGATCCAATACCTCTCGGGACCCTTGGAACCTTGACCGCCATTCACAACCATCACGATTGGGCTCGAGCCCAGCGATTGCTTCTCTTGGACTGATTCATCGAGTAGAATATGGGGAGGGAGAGGCGAACCACAAAGGGAGACTTGCATGTCCGCGACGCACGAAGATGTACTTAAATCGGCATTAGCTTTGTCTGAATCTGAACGCATCCTTTTGGCCACAGAGCTGCTGGATTCACTTCCCGGACCGTATCCCGGCCTGTCGATCGAGAGTCCCGATTTCCTGCTAGAGTTAGAACGCAGAGCTAGTGACCCATCACCAGGAATCCCATGGGAAGAGGTAAAACGCAGGATTGAAGGCAAGCTAAGCCGATGATCCGTTTCTGCACCGAAGCGGCAACTGAGATTGAAGATGCGATTGACTGGTATCTTCAAAGATCCGTTGAAATTGCGGAAAGGTTTAATCGGGTGTTTGCGGATCTTTTGCGGGATATCGAGGCGGATCCTGCACGGTTCGCAAGAATCCACCTTGATTTTCAATATGGCAGAATTGTGGGATTCCCATACATCTGCATCTTTCGCAAGAAACAAGGCTGCATTCAGATCTTGGCAATCGCACATACAAGCCGAAAAGATCGATACTGGATCGATCGCGAATAGTTTCATCGCATGTTCTCCACGACGGGCTTCATCGGAATAGGAGATTCTCCGGTGCGCTCTAGAACCGCAGGCTTGCCCGAGAACCGTTGGTACCTATCAACGATGACGTCGGCATACAAGCAATCGAGTTCCATCAAGTACGCGTTTCGTCCGGTTTGCTCCGCAGCGATCAGGGTAGATCCGCTGTCGCCAAAGAGATCCAGTACGTTTTCGCTTTGAACGGAGGAGTACTGCATCGCGCGAACGGCGAGTTCCACAGGCTTCTCCGTCAAATGGATCATCGACTGTGGATTGACCTTCTTGACTTGCCACAGGTCTGTCGCGTTGTTAGGCCCATAGTACTTGTGCCCCGCGCCTTCCCTCCAACCGTAGAACGCCCATTCATGCGCGCCCATGAAGTCTTTGCGCGTTAGCACCGGGTGCTGCTTGTCCCAAATGATCGACTGCGAGAAATACAATCCATGCTTCCGCAATACGGGAGGGTAGTTTCCGCAATTCGCGTAGCCTCCCCAGATGTAAAAGCATCGACCTGGGAGCAACACCCGAGCAATGTTACCGAACCATCCGGTTGCAGTCATAATCGAACTCAAGCAATGGTCGCAGGTCCAATCCACCACCATGGACGCGATCGTGCGAACTTGGGTAGGCGGTCGTGAGCAAGATGTCTTGCATCCGTCGTATCAAGCATGGAGCTACGCTCAATTCATCCGCGACTTCAACGAATACGCCGAGCAGCATCAAGTCGGCCTGCGACCCTGCGCGTATTTGCACAATTGCCAATCGGATCAGGAAATCCGGGACGGGTTTTACTGGGAGCATCTCGAGCGTGCACCGGTTTTTCTAGGTTACGAAGCAGATCGTCTGCGTTCTTTTATCGAGCAGCATGTCCGTATCGGAGATCGCGGAGAATTGCTGTACAAAATGGACCAAGGCAAGATCCGCCCTTCCAAAGGCCTTACCGACCACTTAAGTTCTCTCCTTGCTGGCAACCGTGAATTTACCCTCATCGACGAACAGAAACTTGTTTTCGAGGCTGCTATCAACCTGTCCAAGATGGCATCGCTCAAAAATAAGCGAGTGTTGATCGTCCAAGGGGGGCCGGGTACTGGAAAATCAGTCGTCGCGATCAATCTGCTAGTCGAACTGTCGCGCCGCGGCAAAGTTGCCCAATACACCACCAAGAATTCCGCACCCCGCGAAGTATTCAAGAGCAAACTAGCGGGCACTCAAAAGAAGACGCGGATCGATAACCTCTTCAAAAACTCCGGTTTCTATTACGAGTGCGGAAACGGCGATCTCGACGCGATCATCGTGGATGAAGCGCATCGGCTGACCCGCAAATCCGGGATGATGAAAAACCTTGGCGAGAAC
>CAYXFO010000295.1:0-910 GCA_964464255.1 uncultured Pirellula sp. | reverse complement strand
ACGATGAGCTACATCGGTTCCGTCGACGAGATCCTGAAATGGGCCGATCAATACGGAGCCGCGGTAACCCAGTTGGAATTACCCTCTCAGTTCCGTTGCAACGGCGAGGATGGCTACATCGCATGGATCGACCAAGCATTACAGATTCGGCCAACGGCGAATACGACGCTCGAGGGAATCCGATACGACTTTCAGGTCTTCACTAACCCTTCTCAACTGCGAGATGCGATCTTCGAGCAAAACAGCAATGGAGGCCGAGCCAGACTGGTCGCGGGCTATTGTTGGGATTGGGTGAGCAAGAAGAATCCGAAATTGATGGACATTTGCTTCGAAGAACATGAGTTTGGGATGCAGTGGAACCTGAACGACCACGGGAATCTCTGGTTAGTGAAAGAGGGTTCGGAAAACCAAATCGGCTGTATCCACACATGCCAGGGTTTGGAGTTGGACTATGTGGGCGTGATTTTAGGTTCCGATTTCTTGTTCCGTGACGGCATGGCGATCACCAACGCTGGTGCGAGGTCCAAGAACGATTCCTCAGTAAAGGGACTGAAGAGCCTGATGAAGGAGGATCCCCTCGAGGCGAAACGTTTAGCAGACCAAATCATCAAGAACACTTACCGAACATTGATGACACGCGGCATGAAGGGGTGCTATGTGTGGTCTGTTGATGAAGAGACCAACGAAACGCTCCGCGAGCTAGCCACACGCTCCTAGGGTCAGACTTGAGGCTGTTCCCCGTTCGTAGTACCGGCTTAAGCCGGCGGCTGCTTGGCTGCTCCCGTTCAATCAATCACTAAACCACTGATGAACACTGATACACACTGATGAAGAAACAGATCTGGGTGGCACGTTCGGGGGCAGACTTCAGACTTCAGGCACCAAGCACCAAGCACCAAGCACCAAGCAC
>CAYXFO010000294.1:0-6014 GCA_964464255.1 uncultured Pirellula sp. | reverse complement strand
GTTTTACGGTAGAGCAGCTGTCCTCAGCTGCTCGTTGGGATAGGGGCGTACCGGTCGCTCGTGGCGCTACCAATCTATCGTGCTTCACCAATTCAAAGACGATGGCCAGGACTGCTTCAACTTCGTCGGAAGTGGAGCTGCGGATGGGGAGGGGGATGTAGCTTGGTGGGCCGAGCCGAAAGTGGAGGCCTTGAACGTGGGATTTAGCAATCCAAAGCCGGAATGGACACGCATTATGAGGTCGTTAGCGTTACTGGAAAGTTTCAATACACCCGAAGCCTGGGCGATCATCCAAACGATGGCATCCGGACATCCAGACGCCCAGCCAACAAAAGTCGCGCAGTCGATGCTCTCGGCACGAGATAGAAGATGAAACTAGCGTTCCCCGATTAGACAATTACGGAGTTTGAGCAACATGCAAATGTCTGGGATCATTGCCCTTTTGGTGTCCTTGGTTGCAAGCCGCATCATCAACGAGCAGGGCTACCGCACGTTAACCTCGGAGCAGAAGATCCGACTGATGGATGGATTTTCAAATGCTCGCGCCTACTCCATGATTCCTGTGTTGGTGTTGGCTGGTTCTTTTTCGTAATGCTCGCCAGCTGAGATCGGCGATGGAAAGGATCTACTTTTTCCGCTGGCATGGGTGGATCTGAGGTATATTGGGCATCCTAGAGCACTAGGTTGCCACAGGAACGTCACGACGGCGGAGCGTCGTGGCACGAAGTAGCGGACGGCCGCTGGGCATGAATGGGTCAACAAACTGGACAGGAAGGGTATGAAGCGATTCTCGATTTCCAATTTGCTTTTGCTTGTCACCTGGTGTGCGATCGTCATGTTTGTTATTTCCCGCCAATTTGCCACATCACCCTATGAAGGGTTGACGGATGATATTGAGGGAACGAAATTCTTTGACTACGGGCTTGAAGAAGATACGGAGACATGGATCGACGAAGAAACCGTCAGAAAATCGCCCCCTTGGAATCCCGCGGATGCAAATCCTCCCGTGAGCGCGCGAGCGGCGTTGTCGATTGCGAACCGATTTCGCCGAGACAAGCTGCGAGACACGGCAGGGTGGGAATGGCGATTGGCTTACATTACGCTTTACCCGATCAATGGAAAAAGCAACAAGTGGTGCTGGTGCATCCGATTCGAGGCTAATGTGACCGAGGGCGGTTCATCCGGTCGCCCTCCCGAATTCGCTGTCTTCGTTCTGATGAATGGAGAGATTGTTACGCCCAAGTTCAACGAGTCCGATTACCTGAAGGAATGGGGACTTGTAAACGATGATAAACCGTAATCTCCGAAATCTACTGGCTGTGATTGCCGGGATCGTGGTCGGAAGCATTCTCAACATGGCGATCGTCACTATCGGGCCGATTCTGATCCCGCCACCTGAGGGTGTCGATATGTCCGACGTAGAGAAGTTCGCTGACAATTTGAAGTTGCTTCAGCCTGTTCACTTCATCGCTCCCTGGCTAGCGCATGCACTGGGTACACTTCTTGGAGCGTTCTTGGCTGCGAGACTTGCAGCAACCCACAAGATGGTCTTAGCACTCGGAATCGCGTTTTTCTTTATGCTCGGTGGTATCTCGATGGTTGCCATGGTGGGTGGTCCAGTATGGTTTGCCGTAGCAGACTTGGTGGGTGCCTATCTCCCGATGGGATATCTCGGCGGTCGTATCGCTCAGACTCGCGGAATGCCTCAAGGACTTGCTCGCTCCGAACCGCGATAGCATTTCCGGTGTCTTGCCCACCATGAATGCGCAAGACGCTGATCTTCGGCACGGAAACGTCCTTCGATCGTTACCTAAGCTCAGCGAATCCTCCGCGACACAACCAAAACACCGATGTTTGCAAATTCACTAGATCCACACGAATAAAAGATGACAGATCCACTTTCACCTCTTGAAATACTTATTAATAAAGCGGAGGCTGCGTTGCACGAGCCAGGCAGCGCGGTGGATGCACCGACAATTGATGCGTTGCTGCAGGAGATCCTGTCCACGATGCAGAGTTCTACTGATGCTCGGAAATTGCTTGGACCGCTCATCGGGCCATTGCGGGCAGCGATTGCATCAGCGACGAGTTCGCCGATTCACTGGATTCCTGTTGATCAAGGACATTTGGCGATTGGCCATCGCCCTAAAATCAAGACCATCCAACAGATGATAAAGCTCGGAACCACACACGTTTGCACTTTGTTGTCGGAATCGGAGGGTGCTCTCGATATCGGTGATGAGGCACGCCGCAACGGTCTCGTCTGGGTTTGGTTGCCACTGCAATCAGGCAATCCACCCTTGCAAGAACGAAAACCCGAAATCGTAAAGACATTCCTCGACATGCGTCAGGCACTGAACGATCGGGCTCGCATCTTCATTCATTGCTCGGCAGGGATTCACCGAACGGGTATGATCACGTATGCGTTTCTTCGTTATCTTCAATTCGCTTCTTCGGATGCGATCGAATTGCTTCGGCAACTCCGCAAGGAAACTTCAGATGGGGTTGGCGATGATCGAAAACATTGGGGCGAACAATTCGGGTGCCCCCTTAATATGTGACCAAGCAACTGCGATCAGAAGATCTTCTCCCTGAATATTTCAAGGACTCAAAGCGGATGGAACTATCGGGAGCAAAGGGAAAAATGAGAGCCATGGACGAAGAACTCGTCAATGTACCGTTCGCGGTATTCCACATCTTTGAACGCGATGGCCGACAGATTCACGTTGCCTTGACGGAGCGACTGCAAAAAGCCGCACGCAAAGAGGGGATATGGCGTTCCCGAGAGATGCTAATCACGCGCAAAAACACAGCCCGCGAATTAAACGAGTGACCGTCTCGCAATCAATTTGGTCGGGATGATTTCTTCATCGACGATGGTATCCAACTGTCTTCAAAAGCGGTGGTGGTGACAGTGTTCGGCCTGTTTCTCGATAAGCACGGAATGGACACCAAGGAAGTGTCGATAGCGTTATTTGCAATACTAGCGGATGCTTTGTCCGTACGATGGGTCTCCCCTCTCCTGCGATTTCTGGTTATCTTGCGTCGTTGAGAAGGCAATGATTGGTTGGTACTCGTGGACTACAATCGATCGTAGTATTCGCGGCGATTCGGAACAACGTACTGCACCGAAGTAATGGACACCTTTATCACGATCTTCGACTATCTACAGCGGATTCTTCCCGGGATGGTGCTGATTGGATTGGTTTTTGTTCTGATGAAGCCAGACCCACTGGTCAGAATCGTGCTCTACGTCTTCACGTTCATTCTTTTGCGGGACAGCATGACGCCGCTGAAGTTATGGAGTTTCGGTGCACCTCGTGGCATATTGTGGATTCGACTGAGCGACGATCCTATCGTTCTTAATCATCTTCGGCTTCTCTTGCTTGATGATGACAACGGCATTGCTCTACTTGGACAAGGAAAACCGCAAGTACATCTCTCTGTTCCTCGAAAACCGCTACACCGGCATGTTGGTTGGGGGTTTCGGATGCCTGGTCGTTGTTGCGCCGTATGCCCTTCTCTACCAAGGGGTAGCCCTCACCGATCGCGGTGGAATGGTAGATTCGCGGCTGCTGTTGCCCCTGCTGACCTTCGCAATGCTCGGGAATTTCCTCGAGGAAGGTCTCTTCCGAGGATATGTACTTGGGGTGCTCAAGGAGCGAAACAAACCTCTCGTCGCGGGGATTTACTCCGGACTGGTTTTCGCACTGTGCCACGTATTCCTAGCCACCACGGTGACGGATATCGGTTTGCCGCTTTTGTTTTTCACTTTGTGGGAGGGTGCAATCGCTGGTTTGATTGGAGCCAAATATGGTCTAATGCCAGCAACGCTCTGTCATGGGGGAGCGATTTTCCTCGCTAGTTCAGGTTTGTTTTAGGAGATGGATGGGGGCTCGATGAAGGCAGTGATTGTTGCATTTGATCGGTTTACGGATGTGGATGTTTTCCTGCCTTGGGATCTACTGAGTCGCGTTCGTTTCCGCGAGAAGGACTTCAGTGTTCGGCTTGTTGGTCCCGGGAAGAGCCATAAGTCGGTTTGCGGGCTCGACCTTCCGATGCATGGTGCTCTCGAGGAGTGCAACGATGCCGATCTGGTTTACTTTTCCAGTGGGCCGGGTACGCGTACCCTGATCAAAGATCACGCCACAATGAGCCGCTTGAAACTCTACCCCGACAAGCAAGTAATCTGCTCGATGTGTTCTGGCGCGCTGATCCTGGGATCGCTCGGAATCCTTAACGGTATCTCAGCGACTACCTATCCGAGTGCTGTGGAGGAATTGCGGGGCTTTGGTGTGGAAGTGGAAATGAACAAGCATCTGGTAACGCACGGAAACATCGGCACTGCTGCAGGTTGTCTTGCGGCCGTGGATCTCATGGGGTGGGCGATTGAGAAGATCTACGGCGCCGAAATCCGACAAGCGGTGATTGCATCGGTACAGCCAGTGGGGCAGGGGCTCAAGTGTTTGAATTAAGATGCAATTCTTGACAGTTTGTTTCATCGCGATTGATCGGTGGGTCTGGCGCTCCAGAAAATGGTTGCGACCTGAAGAGCGGATTTGAAGCGTTTGGCTATGTCGACACTTATCTTCCTCAAACAATTCCTGCTTCACCCTAGGGAGATCGGCGCGATCGCCGCAAGTTCTCGTGGGCTTGTTGAGCTTATGATCGATGAGGCTCGTGTTCGGGAATCGAAGACCATCGTAGAGTTCGGACCCGGAACTGGGGTTTGCACAAATCGCATTCTTGAGCAGATGCAGGAAGATGCGGATTTTTTCGCGATCGAGTTGAATTCTCGATTTGCGGAGGAGCTTTCCCAACGATACCCAGGCGTTTCTGTCTATCACGATAGCGCGACCAACGCAAACAAGTATCTCGACGCACATGGGCATGCAGATTGCGACTGCATCGTCTGCGGACTTCCCTGGGCCGTGTTTGACCACGACCTTCAGGATCGGCTCATCGATACTGTTCTCGAGATACTCAGACCGGGGGGACGCCTAGTAACGTTCGCGTATCTGCAGGGATTGCTCTTGCCAGCGGGTCAAGCGTTTAACAGGAAACTCCAATCGCGATTCCGCAAAGTGGAGAGAACGCGAACCGTGTGGTGGAATCTGCCGCCAGCTTTTGTTTATATCGCGGAGAAGTAGCTGATAGCAGTGGCCCCGATTTTGGCTTCTACTTGCTCTTGGTAGAATCTGGGATGTTGTTACCGCTTCCTGTTGAAACACCACTCGCTACCTATGAGCTTTGAAATGCGTATCCTTCCCCAGATCTTCATCGCGATGGCCTTGCTCGGATTTAGCAACGCACAGGGCTTTTTCGACACCTCGGCGGATCGCGAAGTTCAACCGGGAGTGCCTCGCGGGAAGATCACCTCGGGTGAGTTCCTCGATAGCCAGATCTTCCCCGGGACCAAGCGGCAATACAGCGTCTACGTACCCGCGCAGTATGATCCAGCGACCTCCGCGAGTTTGTTGGTGTGCATGGATGGCTCCGCATACGCGCAAGCCGACGGTGCATTTCGCGTTCCGATCGTGCTCGACAATTTGATCCACCAAAAGGCGATGCCGGTAACGGTCGCTGTATTTGTAAACCCTGGGACCATTGTTGGCGGCAAGCCTGATGCTGCAGATCGGAGCAATCGGTCCTTTGAATACGATTCGCTCGGTGACCGCTATTCCAAGTTCTTGATCGACGAGTTTCTACCGGTCGCACTCAAGGATCTCAATATCTCGACATCACCGAACGATCGTGCTGTATGCGGAATATCCTCAAGTGGTATTTGCGCATTCACGGTCGCATGGGAGCGGCCCGACCAGTTTGGCAAAGTCATCAGCCATATCGGGAGTTTCACCAACATTCGAGGCGGGTGGTCCTATCCGGGGCTGATCCGGAAGACCAAGGGCCAGCCCAAACCGATCAAAGTTTACTTGCAAGAAGGAAGAGAGGATCTCAACAATCTTCACGGCAACTGGCCGCTCGGGAACGAGGATATGGCGGCGGCCTTGCAG
>CAYXFO010000293.1:0-6044 GCA_964464255.1 uncultured Pirellula sp. | reverse complement strand
GGCCTTGCCATCTGCCGCTCTTTCGCGTCGTCCGGCGCTTCGGTGCTATGCGCCGATATCGTCGAGTATCCGGATCTCAATGAAGAACGCGTACACTTTCTTCGAACCGATGTTTCCCAGGAATCGGACTGCCAACGCGCGGTCGCGACCGCGATCGAGAAATTCGGCGCGATGGATGTCCTGGTCAACAACGCGGCGATCCAACCTCCCTCGTCCTATGTGCGCGTCGAGGATTTGAAGACCGAGGATTACCATCGCATGCTCGCGATCAATTTCTCCGGCTATACATTCATGGCCAAATATGCTCTGAAGGTGATGCGAGCTCAGCGATCGGGCGTGGTGATCAACATGGCAAGCGGGCAGGCTCATCGCACAACACGCGGCGTACCGGTCTACGGCCCGATCAAGGCGGCCAATATTTTGCAAGCCATGCAATGGGGCGTTGAGTACGCGCGCGATGGCATCCGAGTCGTCAGTGTCTCACCCGGCGCGATCGACACTCCATTGGTAAGGGCCTCTCTGGAAGCACAAGGTGGCGAACGGGAACTTGCGAACCGTCATCCGCTTGGCCGAATCGGCAAACCGGAAGAGATCGCCGCAGCCGTCCTTTGGCTATCCAGTAGCGAGGCTTCGTTCATCACCGGCACCGATTTGCAAGTCGATGGCGGACTGGGAGCCTTCGGTGCATTCGCAGATCCTTACAGTATGCCACCGATCGATCCATCGTGATGGCTGCCGCTCAACGAACTTTTTGAGAGCCCATCCGAAAAACTGGAAAACCGCGGCTAACGCCGATGCAACTCTTGGTCTTCAGATCGCTCTAGATCAATTCCTTGATCGGCAGATGACGATCGACGAGATACTGCGGGCGACCGGTGAAGTCGGGGATCGTCGCATTGCTCACGTCGATACCGAGTCGATGGTACAGAGTTGCAAACACCTCTTGATAGTGAACAGGTCGATCCTGTGGGACTTCGCCAAGTCGATTGGTGGAACCGATTACCTGTCCAGTTCGCATACCACCCCCTGCGAGCAGACAGCATGACACCTGTGGCCAATGGTCCCGTCCGCCGTCTTTGTTGATCCGCGGCGTGCGACCGAACTCACCCCAAGCGACGACACTGACATCTTGCTCGATTCCTCGCGCATGAAGGTCTTCGATGAGTGCCGTGATCGCTTGATCGAACTTCGCAAGTTGCGTCGGTAGTCTCTCAAAGTTCGAATGGTGGCGATCCCAACTTCCGAACGAAAGGGTCACGCATCGAACACCCGCTTCGACCAAACGGCGAGCTGTCAGGAATTGATCCATCCAGTGCGGTCCGGCATCTTCGCCAAATGCGGGATCTCGGCTCCCGCGACCGTAGCGATCGCGCACTGCGGGATCTTCTTTCTCGAGATCCAGAGCGTCAACAAGTCTGCTCGATGTGAGAACATCAAAGGCCTTTTGAGTCATGATGTCCGTGGCGCGGTACCCCTCATGCACATCGACTTCGCGACGGAATTGGTCGAGACTCTGCAAGAGTGCCCGCCGATCGCGCAATCGTTCGAGACTGATTCCCTCCAAACGCATGTTGGCCATCCCTTCGCCATCCGGTTGAAACGGGGCATATGCGGGGCCAAGAAAGCCAGGGAAGCCGGGGTTGCTGTAGGGATCATGCCGTGTCTTGATGGAAAGTCCCACAAACGGCGGCACCGCCGGATCGACCGCTCCCTGCAGTTTGGCAACCGCAGACCCAAGCGATGGATGATTGTCCTGTCGCCCATTAGCGCCGATCGGGTAGCCACTCATGCACAAGTCCGATGCGTGCTGATCAGGACATCCATGCAGAGAGCGAATAATCGCCACCTTGTCCATCATCTGTGCCAGCCTAGGCATATGCTCGCAGATCTGGATGCCGTTCACATTGGTAAGGATCGGTTGAAATGTTCCTCGAATTTCAACCGGGGCATCCATCTTGAGATCGTACATGTCCTGATGCGAAGGGCCACCGGACAAGTAGATCATAATGACCGCCTTGTGACCCAGCGACCGATTCTTGACCAGAGGAGCCGTCTCTTGAGCATGCAGTATCTGAGGGAGCGAAAGTCCTCCGAGTCCCAGCCCACCAATCTTCAGGAAATGGCGGCGTGCACGTCGATCGCAATGCGAAGATAACGGTCTCCCAAAGATGTCGAGCATACATTTCTCCTGATCGTCACTGATCCAAGCAAAGCAGACTAAATTCCGTCCTTGTTCGAGTTCGCTATTGTAGCCTACGCTAACATGATTTGCTGCAGTGATTTGCCGACACGCGCACGAAGGATTAAACCGCTCGACTCATACTCATGGAACACAGAGCGCGGCTAGAAACCGAAACCGTTCACATCGCCACCAGCGTGTAGCGTTTCCGGGGCCTATTCATGGGAGGCGATGAATCAGCCCGTCCCGCATGGGGGCGTTGCGAGAGTTGTGGCGAAAAAGGTACCTGACACCTTTTACGATCCAACAGCGACGCTCAGCGGAGCGATTTGGTAGGCTCGGGAACGGAAGAGGAACTCGGTCAGGTTGCCTTCGTGTGGTTGTAGCCAGTTGAGACGGTTGGTCGGGACCGGTCCGATGTTGAGTCGATCGATGTTGGTGGCGTTGGTCAACTCATCAATCCACGCCTCGTCACCTGTGATTGCCGTTCCGATCAGAGTTTGCCCAATCGATTTGATCATGTCTTTCTGTGGACATTGAACCACGGATGCGAACGGGAACATGTATTCCTTAGCCGCAACACCACAGGACGGCGAATTGGCATGCACGACAACGGGTCTCAAGTAGGCGCAGCGCTCTCGTTCGATCAGCCGTGGGCCATAGGATGCCGTCATGTCTTCCACCCCCGATTCGCTGAGATCCTGCTGAATCATCGCCCATGTGCCGGTGGCCATTTGGGCGTTCGTGAAGGCAGCCAACTGCGAGTTGGGATCGGTTGGTGGGAGTGCCTCCATCGGTCCGATTCGCGCCGCGAGAGCCTCTGCGATTTCCCGCGTGTGCCTCGAAGCCCAAATGCCAGACGCATTGATGCATCCTCGGCCCGAGTTGCTTGCGACACTTTCGACCATGAGATCGAGGTAGTCTTCCCACTGATCTACGACATCATCTCCGAGCAGGACCTTGGAGAAGCCGGGGCCGTGAGCTTGAACTTTCGGATTACCCGAATACTGCTGAACCGTTTGAGCGCTGCCGAAGATCATGCTCTTGGCGCATCGAGCCATGATCGTCGATCCGACGTCGTGACCGCCTGGGTACAAACAGAATGCCTCGCCCGGGATCCCGGCTGCCATGAAGGCGCTGATCATGCGATACGGCGTCCACGGCTCTTGGGACCCTGGCTTCAGAACCAAACCGACTTGGAGAGGGACCGCTGGCAACCAAAGCGTGTGCACGCCGGGCGAATTGTTCGGCAGGACAGCGCCCAGAACAGGAGATTGGCATTGGAAACTGACCGTCACGTTGCGGCCTTCCTCGCCATAGCCGCGGGATAAGATGTCGAGATCCAAACCGCGAGTCAACGCATCGAGGATCTTTCTCATGTTGCTGAGTACGAACGAATTCTTCTTCATGTTGTTTCGGCACATGTGCTCCGGAAGCCCGGTGCTGGCCGATTGCTGATGGATGAATTCGTCGACCGATTGAGTTCCATCTCCGACCTGCAGCGTTTCATGCTCGAACAGATGTGCCGCCTTCTCGCACCTGCGGATCAACTCGTCGGTCGGTATGGAACGAAGAGCCTTGCGCGCTTGATCGCACTTGCGCATATCCATCTGAACCATGCCGCCGTTGACTTGCCCGATCTTGGCGATCGCTTCGCCGGTATCGAAATGGATCACATCAAAGGTGTCGAGCGACTTGTAAATCTTGCCCCAACGAAGCGGGTGAATGGTGAGCATGTGCTACTCCAAAGAGTTTCTGAACGGGCAAATGAATCGAAATTGCGAATGGTTATGGGTAGTCGTCCTAGTAGACGCCTACGGTAGTTGTCGAAGCAAATCCGCGATACGGACGGACCCCGGAAACGCCATCCCAAGGATACTTTTCGTAGGGCATCTCTCGTTCCCCCTCGTCGCGTTCCAAGAAGCCCGGGACGAAGAACTCCTTGGTCATCGTGTACAGCTTGACGCGTCCTGTTTCACCGAAGCCGACAATCTTATTGGTGTCATCGAAGTCGACAATTTCGACAACCGCTCGCGGCTGGGGAGCATAGTACGCAATCGTATAGTTATCCTCGTCCGTGATCGGTCGAGAGCAGGCCAACCCCATGAGTGTATTCCCGTAGGTGGGAGTCATGTAGACACCGCTTTGTTCGGGAAGTCCGCCTAGTAACTCCTCGACGCAGAATCGTGTCCACTGTGGCGTGAACTCGGTTCCACCCGAAAAGATGCCGGTGATACCGATCTCGGCGATGCTGGTCCCTTTCTCAGCCAACCCCATTGCGAGCGCTTCCAGCAACTTTGGCGTTGTGAACATGCACTTGATGTTGTGGTTCGCTGTCAGGATCGTGATGGCTTGATCGATGCAGTGCTTCTTGTATTCCTCGAGATGTTCCATCCAACCCTTCTTGATCAGCTTGATCACCCATCGCGGGTCCAAGTCGATGCAAAAGCTGATGCCTCCTCGGTATTGGCAAAGGTGTTCGACTGCCAAACGCAGACGACGCGGTCCGGAAGGACCGAGCATCAACCAATTGGAGTTTTTCGGGAAGTAATGATCTGGAAGTGTATGGCTAAAGTTTTCGTAATCGATGCGGAAGTCGTCGATTACGACACGGCTTTTGGGGATGCCGGTTGTTCCGCCCGTTTCGAACACATAGGTCGGCTTGCCTGCCAAACCCTTCGGGATCCAACGTTCGACCGGACCGCCGCGAAGCCATTCGTCTTCGAATTCCGGGAACTTTCGGATGTCATCGAATCCTTTGACCTCGGTAAGCGGATCGAACTTCAATTCTTTCTTTTTGGCGAGCCAGAAAGGAGAACCGGTCGATTCGTGAAAATGCCACTGCACCATTTCGTAGGCATGCTGATCGAGAGCGGCCTTGGCCTGGGTAACGTGTGCAGAATCCGCCAACCATTTGGGTGTAGTCACAGTCATGAGCAATTCAACGTGAGAGCGTTCAGGAGGGGACCAACAGGAAACTTCGCCTTATTGTACCCGACTTTCAACCCCCGAAAACATCGAAACCGGGGATCAACGCGGGAGCCAAGCCGCGATTTGCTGCCGCAGCGCGTCGCGGGTGGTACGGTAGGAATGGTCTGCGGAATCGATGACTTGCACAACATGTCCCTTCGGCAATTTGCTCTCGAGCATCTGGTCGGCATCTCGAAAATTCGCAGAACCGTCGCGCACCTCAAGCTGGCCGAAAAGCCACAGGGTCGGGATTGCAATTTGATGCCTCCAAGCCAGGTAATCGTATTTGTCTCCGCTCCCGTACTTGTCCGCAAAGGTTCGGGCCGACACCCAGTTGGGTAATGGAAACCGAACTCGCATGATGTGATTATCCTTGCCAGCGTCGCAGTATGATTGGGCCTCCTGCAACTGCTCGCGAAACACATCTCGCTTGGCCGGATCGTTTAACAATAGTTCGGTATTGAGCCGCGGGGGTGACAGAGCAATCCAGGATTCGAGACCTGACAAACCATGGGCCAGGGCGTATCCGACTTTGACCGCCCCGAGCGAATGTGCCATCGCTCCTGCACGCGAATAACCTTCGCCGCGGCACCAAGCAAGCCAAGCTTCCAGATCGAGCCGGGCATCTTCAATCGTTTCATACATCGATCCCAATCGAGCGGGCATATCCGTTGAGCCGAAGCTGGCCAAGTCATGACCGCGCGTGTTGACCAGCAGCGCTGCGTTCCCCTGTTCGTGAGCTGTCGCTGCCAAATGCATCAAGAGTGTCGACGAATAAAAATTGCCGTTGACTCCATGGACGACGATCCAAATCGCATTGCTCGCATGAGCGGGCGCGATGTAGAAGCCATGAAGCTGGATTCCGTCCGACGTTTTGGTATCTACGATTCTGCCA
>CAYXFO010000292.1:1041-6058 GCA_964464255.1 uncultured Pirellula sp. | reverse complement strand
TAGCTGCCGAGGGTACCCGATTCACGGATGCCCACAGTTCGTCAGGCGTCTGTACACCGAGTCGCTACGCGATGCTGATGGGGCGCTATCACTGGCGCAAGTTTCACGGAATCGTCAATTCGTTCGATCCCCCTGTCTTAGATCATGAAAGAACCACTCTGGCCGAGTTGCTCCGATCCCAAGGTTATCGCACCGCTTGCATTGGCAAGTGGCATCTGGGTTGGGACTGGAAATCGATTCAGCGCGATCCGAATTCCAAACCAGATCCGAAGGAGGGTTATCCTCCCGATGCATTTGATTGGACTCGACCACTGCCGGGCGGGCCGCTCGATCACGGCTTCGATGATTACTTCGGCGATGATGTCCCTAACTTTCCACCGTACACGTGGTTTGAGAATGATCGTCTGCTTGCTCCTCCTACGGAGCGGCTTCAAACCAAACTCAAGACTGCTGAGGGAAACTTTGAGACGCGGCCAGGACCGGCCGTTGCCGACTGGGATTTTTATGCGGTGATGCCTCGGCTGACGGAGAAGGCAGTCGATTGGATTGGAAAACAAACCGATGATCAACCGTTCTTTTTGTATTTTCCATTCACATCGCCCCATGCGCCGATTGTTCCAAACGATGCGTTTCGAAATGCGTCGCAAGCTGGAGGCTATGGTGATTTCGTCGCTCAAACCGACGCGGTAGTGGGACAAGTCCTCGCGGCTCTGGAAGCGGGTGGACATAGCCAGCGAACGCTGGTCATTTTCAGTTCGGACAATGGTCCGGAGACGTATGCCTACGAGAGGGTTCGACGTCATGGTCATCGCAGCATGGGACCGCTGCGCGGGCTCAAGCGCGACTTGTGGGAGGGTGGACATCGCGTACCCACAATCATCCGCTGGCCGGGCAAAGTGCCTGCTGGTAAGGTCAGCCACGGTTTACTCAGCCAGATCGATCTGTTTGCAACCATCGCAGGCATCGTTGGTGCTGATCTTCCTAACGGCGAAGCCGAAGACAGCCTCGACCAGCGTCCCCTGATACTTGGAACAGGTCCGAGCGCGAGAACGGAATTGGTGCACAACACCCAACCCAACGGGTTTGCGATTCGCGCAGGGAATTGGGTTCTGATTCAGGCTCGCACCGGTGGAGTGAGCAAAGTCCCCGAATGGTTCGATTCGGAGAATGGGTATTCAAAGAACGAACACGCCGGTGAGTTGTACGATCTCGAATCCGATCTCGGGCAACGCCATAATCGGTACAGCGAAAACCCTGCCAAGGTGTCGGAGTTGCGAGAGCGACTGAATGCTATTCGCGATGGAGTTGGCTCATCGGGGAATTAGCGGGAACACCACGCCCATCGCAGAGCCTCTGGGTGTGTCACCCAACATCGCAGAGCCTCTGGGCGTGCCACCCTAACGCCGCAAAGCCTCTGGGCGTACGGGTCGGGCTGGCTTGCCATTAGGATTCGGCAGGGGGCTGAGCAGGTCCCAGTTCGTTTTCCCACTTGCTGACTACTGCGGTTGCCAGCGTGTTTCCGAGGACGTTCGTGGCTGTTCGGAACATGTCGCAGAAATGATCGATGGGCAGGATCAATGCGATGGCCTCTGGCGGTATCTTGAACATGGCGCATGTCGCGGTCACAACCACCAGAGAAGCGCGTGGTACACCCGCGATCCCTTTGCTGGTCAGCATCAACACCAGCAACATCGTCAATTGCGTACCTAGATCCAACTGGATATTGTTGGCTTGCGCCAGCGCGATGCTGGCGAAGGTCATGTACATCATGCTGCCATCGAGGTTGAACGAGTAACCTAGGGGCAGGATGAACGAAACGATCTTGTCCTTGCAGCCGAACCGCTCGAGTTCCTCGGTCAGCTTCGGAAATACCGCTTCGCTGCTGGTGGTACTGAAGGCGATGATCAATGGAGAGAAGATATGGCGCAACAGTTCGAAGAGTCTTTTCCCTAGGATGAGGTACCCCACAGTGAGCAATATCAACCAAAGAAGTGAGATACCGATGAGAAAACAGAACAGGTACTTGCCATAAAACAGAAAGACTCCCAAACCTTTCGCGGCGATCACACCTGCGATGGCCCCAAAAACGCCGAGTGGAGCAAAGTTCATCACATAGCCAACCATCTTCAAGATCACATGGGTCAGGGCATCGAGTCCCTCGACGATCACCTTGGCTTTTTCCCCCATGGCTGCGGTAGCAACGCCGAAAAAGATGCTGAATACGACCAGTTGCAAGATCTCGTTGGTGGCCATCGCTTCCACGACGCTGCGCGGCACAATGTGCTCCACGAATTTCTGCAAGTTGAACTGTTGCGTGTTGCTGGTCAGTTTCTCCGCCTCAGCGGCATCTCCTTGTATTGCTTCAAATCCGACACCCGGTTGAAACAGGTTCACCAAAACCATTCCTAGCAACAGGCTGGTGAGCGATGCTGCGATGAACCACAACATCGCCTTGCCACCTACTCGGCCAACCGACACGACATCCCCGAGCTTCGCGATACCTACGACCAGGGTACAGAAGACGAGCGGCGAGATGATCATCTGAACGAGTCGGATGAAGATCGTGGTCAGCAATTTGATATTCTTTGAGAAAGCAGCGATGAATTCCGGTTCAGCGCTGACATGGACGACGTACCCCAGAATAGCCCCAGCGACCATGGCGATGAGGATGTAAAGAGTCAGCCGATTCGACTTTTTCATCGCGCCTTACCTACCTCCCGGCGGGCAATACTTGGTCATCCAGGCGAAGACTTCACTATGCCAATGGATGCTGTTGTGGGATTTGGAAACCCAGTGTCCTTCGTCGGGAAAATTGACGAATCGACTGGGGACCCCTTGTCGCTGGAGAGCTTGAAATAGTTCATGCCCTTGGCCGATCGGACAACGGAAGTCGAGGTCGTTATGGATCACGAGCATTGGTGTTTTGTGTTTGCCGAGATTGCCTGCTAGGGTGTGGGGGCTGAATTCCCGATACTTGCCGGGGATTTCCCACGGGAGTCCGCCATGTTCGTATTCATCGAACCATAGTTCCTCGGTCGTGCCCCACATGCTTTCAAAGTTGTAGACGCTGCAATGCGAGATCAGGCAGCGAAGATCCTTGGCGATGTCGTTGACTGCGAACCAATCCTGCATGTAGCCGCCGAAGCTGGCACCTGCCGATCCAATGCGTTGCGTGTCGACGTAGGGAAGCTTCTTGATGGCTGCGAGACCCGCCACCAGGTCGCGGTAACATTTGCCCCCCCAGTCGCCACTGATCTCATCACAAAACGCCTGACCGAAACCGGTCGAGCCGCGCGGGTTGGGGAGCACCACGACGTAACCCTGGGCGGCCCACAGTTGCGGGTTCCATCGAAAGCTCCAGCCGTCTTCCCATGCACCCTGTGGCCCACCATGGATCAAATAGGCAACTGGCCATTTCTTCGAGGGATCGAAAGCGGGCGGCTTCAAAATCCACATCTGCATCGACACCGATCCTTCCACCGGAACCTGGATGCTCTCGGGACGAACCTCGACGATCTCTTTGGCCAAGGCATCATTGTGATGCGAGACTTGCTTGGTCGAGGGGGACGAAGTCATCGAGATGGTGAAGATCTCCGCTGGCCGATTCATCGTTGCTCGTGCCACCGCAAGAGTGTCGTTATGGTTGTGGATCGCAGTCAATTGACCGAATCGGCCATCGCCAAAGTCGATCGGAGCCTTGGTTGGCTTGCCACCGATAGCGACTCTATAGACTGCGCTGGCTCCTTGTTCCTCCGTTGTGAATGCGAGATGGTTGTCGTCGATCCAAACAAAATCGCCCAACGAACGATCGAGCCCTTCGGTGAGTGTTGCGGGTTTGCCCGACCAAGATCCATCGGCGTTGCAATCGACCACCAAAAGATTCCATTTATCTGCCTCGTAGCCGGGTTTAGCCTGGGCGCGATAAGCGAAGCGTTTTCCCGAAAGACTGAATTTCGGCGAACCATCGGCCGCTGGGTTCCCTGCGGTGAGCGACTTCCATTGCGTCGATGGTTTGTCGATCTCGATGCGGCACAAATCGTAGTTGGTGGTCCAGGCTTCCCCCTTCTCAGGAACAGCAGTGACGATCAAGGCTTTGCCATCCGGGGTGAAACAAAAGTCCTCGTTCGCGCTGAAGGTCGTGCTGGTCGGATAGGCATCGCGATCTCCGGGGGTCACATCACGACAGTTCTTGCCGTCTGCATCGATAACGAAGATGTGTTGACGCTTGTCCTCCACATAGGAATCCCAATGTCGATAGAACAACCGGGTGAAAGTCTTGGCTTTCACAGGATTGGATTCCGCCGCATCGGCTTGTTCCCGATTCTTGGCGTTCGATTCCTCGAAAGGGAGTTCGCTGAAGGCTGGATTCACGGTGGAGACAAAGGCAATTCGCTTTCCGTCGGGAGACCAAGTTCCGTTATTGGCACCGGTCGCGATGCTGGTCACTCGACGTGGTTCGCCCCCCTTGGCCAGATCCAGAACGTAAAGCTGAGATGTTCCATCTCGGTTGGACTCGAAAAGGATTTGGGAGCCATCGGGAGACCAGCGCGGATGGGTGTCGGACTTTCCGGAGTAGGTCAATTGCCGAGCTTCGCCACCCTCGGACGGGACAAGCCACAGTTGGGTCGCCTTGGCGTTTTTGGCCGGGTCGCTGAATCGAGTTGCCTGATAGACCAGCGAGCGACCATCAGGGCTCAGACGCGGGTCTGCAAGCCGGTCGTAACGGAACAAATCCCCGATCTGCATTGCTCGAGGCGTCGATGGCTGGGCAAGATTGGATTGAGCGACGGATTCGGCCTGCGGCATGAGCAATCCTGACAGGGTAAAGGCAAGAAACGCACGGGTCGAGATTCGAGTGGACATCATGATGGATTGAACGGACATTGATGGGGTGAAAGCCGGATGGAGTAATGATACTCCAAGTCCGGATAGTCAGTGCTAGCGTTTTGGTGGGCCGTTACATTTTCTCTAATCTGTCCCTTCGGAAGGGTGGAGGGGTAAGAAAACTTGTTTTAGC
>CAYXFO010000292.1:0-1031 GCA_964464255.1 uncultured Pirellula sp. | reverse complement strand
GAAACGTTGTTTCCATCGAGAGGCGGGAGTCGGTCGAAGATGGATTACGTGAAGGATGTCCCAGGGATTTGGGGAAGCAAGGATGGCCAATCGTTCCGGGTCGACTATGAGAGGCGTTCGTTACGCGATCGCTATTGGTCTCGTATTGACGATCCTGTTTTGTGCTGGCGAGTATACCTCCGACTGGAAGCAGCCTGGGTATTACCGCGCCCCGCGGACCACGACTTTGCTGGTCAGGGCCCAGCCGGGTAAAGTGATCAAGATCGTGGCCGAACCCCTTCCGATCCAGTCCGAGACACCCATCGAATTGATGGATCGCTCGATGTGGGCATCGTACAAATCGGAAGCTCCCAACCAGTTATCGATGATCGAGCCACCCGCCGGTGCGAAGTTGTCCGCCCCTGTGTCGCTCGAGTTGTCCGATCCGTTTGCCCAGTCGGCGCCGGTGATCGCTTGGAGCAACGAGAACTCGGAACTGAACAGCTCGATCGATGCGAGCACGGTCTCCGCGACCAAGCCGATCACTGTAAGTTTATCGGGCGAAAGCAGACCCACAGCAGCTTGGGAACGCAACTGGCCACAGCCGATAGCGTTGCTGAACGAAATCGATCGAGTGCAGGCATTGCCTCTTGGATCCTCGGATATCGAATTGAAGGATTGGCTTGCGGGCGTCGAACAGACACTCTCCGACCTTCAGACCCTCGCCATCGGCAACTCGTCGAGCGACCGTTTGCTGAGTTCCCTGCAAAGCTTCGTGACACAGGGGCACGAGCTGTCGAGCAAGCGTGCGGAGGACATCGATTCGGCGCGTGAACTATCGAGAATCGTACATGCACTAGACCGTCGACGGGCGGTTTGGACTTCGGTGCAGCAATGTGTTATGAAAAGCAAAGAGTATGTTGCTCCTCGAAAATACACTGTCGATTCGGTTTTGATCGCAGATCGGTTGGACGCTGCGAGACGCTCACTGGCATCGACCGAGGATTCGGCGGGCTGGAGTTCCTACTTGATCCTCGATCGGGTTGAAGACT
>CAYXFO010000291.1:0-6089 GCA_964464255.1 uncultured Pirellula sp. | reverse complement strand
ACTCCTATTCTCCCGTTCACCCTTGCCTGCGGAACTCGAACTGTGTCGCACTTTGATCCGCGAGCATGGTTTAGAGGCGTTTTGTCGCGCACTTTTCAATACGAACGAATTCATCATGGTGTATTGAGATGCATCGTCGATTGTTCTTAGGAAATAGCGCGTCGGGTTTGAGTTCCATCGCCTTGCTCGCGATGTTAGCCAAAGACTCCGCTCGAGCGGGTGAGCCTCCCATTCGTCCCGCGATCGATACGTCTCGGCCCTATGCTCCCAGATCCCCTCATTTTCCAGCCCGGGCCAAAAGGGTCCTGGTAATCTTCGCCTCCGGAGCGATTTCGCATGTCGACACGTTCGACTACAAGCCCGAGTTGGTTGCCAAGCACGATACGCCGATGCCGGAGAGTTCGGGCTTGATCACGTTTCAAGGTGAGCAAGGGAATCTCATTCAGCCTCGATGGCAATTTCGACCTCGCGGTCAATCGGGAAAGATGACCAGCGATCTGCTGCCGCGCATCGGTGAGTTGGCGGATGACCTATGTTTCATTCACTCCATGACTGCCAAGTCGAACACACACGGACCGGCCGAGAGTCAGATGGCCACTGGTTTTACGTTGGATGGTTTTCCGAGCATGGGTGCATGGGTTAGCTATGCGTTGGGCTCGGTATGCGAGGACCTCCCTGCGTTTGTCGCGATTCCCGATCCTCGCGGAATACCGCAGATAGGGCAGCGTCAATGGTCCAGCGGTTTCCTTCCCGCTGCATTTCAAGGAACTCCTTTTAACTCCGATCGACCGATCCCGCATTTGAATCGGCCCGAAACAATCCCTCTCGATACCGACATCGCGACCCGTCGCATGGTGCAGCAACTGAACGGGATTCAACAAACGAGTCGGCAAGATGATGAGTTTTTAGCCGCCCGCATCGCGAGTTATGAGTTAGCCGCCCGCATGCAATTGGCGGCAGCTAAGCTGAGCGATCTGGGGGATGAAACCGCAGAGACATTTGCGCTCTATGGTGCTGACGACACCAGCAATACGAACAAAGCAAGGTTCGCGAAGAACTGCATCCTCGCAAGGCGTTTACTCGAGCGAGATGTGCGATTCGTGCAACTCTTTAATGGCTCCTATGCGATGGGGGAAGGGGTCGGAAACTGGGACGGTCACAAGGTAATCGAGCAGCAGTACAGTGTGCACGGCCCGATTTTGGACCAGCCGGTGGCAGGCTTGATCACCGACATGAAGAGGCGCGGGTTGCTCGACGACACGCTGGTTGCGTTCGTCACCGAATTCGGTCGGATGCCCACGTTCCAAAAGGGAGCCAGCGGACGGGACCATAACCCCTCGGGGTTCACCGTATGGCTGACCGGTGCCGGGGTCCGACGCGGCATGAGCTACGGAGCCACCGATGAGTTCGGCTACAAGGCGGTCGAGAATGTGACCACGATTTACGACTTGCACGCCACGATTCTGCATCTGCTCGGCTTGGATCACGAGCGGTTGAGTTTCTACCATAACGGAATCGAGCGGCGTCTCACCGATGTCCATGGCCGCGTTATCCGGGACATCTTGTCCTGAGATGCCATCCAATCACATCCGGATTTTCCGGAGAGTGAAAATAGGATGGTTTCACCGAAGCTATCGATGTTTTCAGTTTCTTAGGCTGTCCAGCCGATGCTGAAAACTCTCTGGAAATAGGTCGAAATAACAGCAGAGGTTAGAACTATCTCCTGTTTGCAAGGAAAACAACTGCAATGCCCGCCGTTGATACTTCGTCCACCAGTTTGCAAATCGAAAATCCACTGAAGACCGCGCGCGGGCTCGTCTCTGACTTGTTTGTGGTTAGACGATGGATCTATTGGACCGACTTTTTGGTCAGTTTGACCATCGCCTACTCAGCGTCAATCGTTTTGCTAAAGCTGCCGATGGTGTCTTGGGAGTGGAAAGTGGTAGGCTGGTTCGTATCCGTAGCCGCACTCTATCGCGTTAGCCTATTCATGCATGAGATCTGCCATTTCGGAAAAAACGAAATGCGGGGCTTTAAGGTTGCGTGGAATATTCTAGCGGGCATCCCGATGATGCTTCCTTCTTTTTTTTACGAGACCCATCGCGAGCACCACAATACGCGGCATTATGGAACGGAGGAGGACGGCGAGTACCTTCCACTGGCAAGCGGCAGATTACGGGATGTGTTTGCTTTCCTAGCTCAAGTCATCTACATGCCGTTGTTGACTTTTTTTAGACATCTGGTTGTGACACCTGTATCGTTTATGAGCCCTTCGCTGCGTCGTTGGGTGTTGGAGCATTGGTCCAGTTTTGTGATCGATCTTTCCTACAAGCGAACGATCCGACCGCAAGATCCCTTGCGATGGTGGGCTGCCATGGAAGTTGCGTGTCACCTCCGCGCCGTTGTTTTGGTGTTCGTCATCTGCTCAGGGCTAGAACCTTGGTACAACCTACTGCTCATCTGGAGCGTTGCATCGACGATTCTGTTGATGAATCACGTAAGGACGTTGGCTGCTCATCGCTACCGAAGCGATGGAAAGGCGATGACCCTTGAGGGGCAGATGCTCGATTCCATCGATATCTCAGCCCGGGATCCACTGACCCTGATTTTGTGCCCGGTGGGATTGCGGTTTCATGCGCTGCATCACATGTTCCCCGGCATGCCTTATCACAATTTGGCAACTGCACACAGCCGCCTGATCACTCAACTCCCGGCGGATCACCCGTATCGAAATTCGGTGTATCCTTCGATGTGGGCGGTGTTGAGAGAGTTGATTTCCGAGGTGCGCACTAACACTTCGCGTGGTAGTGTGCAGCGGTTCGGATCCGGACCCGCAGACCCGATGTCTCGGCGAGTGGCCTGAGCCTACGGCTGGGTGAACTCAACTTTGCTTAGCAGCTCGTCGTCTGCGATCGGCGAGGTTGATTGGTAATCGAAAACGACCCTGTCTTTGCCGCTCTGCTTTGCTTCGAAGAGAGTATTTTCCGCTCGCTTGAACCAGTTTTTCGCATTCTCTCCAGAGAGCAGTTCCGCTCCGCCAATGCTCACCGCGATTTGAATATGGCGGTCGATGGCGGGGATCCGCAATTCGCTAACCGCAACGCGAACGCGTTCGGCGGCGATCGCTGCGTTATTGGCTTGCGTTTCTGGGAGCAAGGCAGCAAACTTCTGTCCGTCCGTTCGGAATACCAAATCGATATCGCGAAGAGTTGCAATGGTCGCACGAACGAGCGCTTTCAACGCCTGATCCCCCACATCCTTACCCCATGCACTGTTGATCTTCTTGAAGTCGTCCACATCGATCAGCAATAGCGAGCATTGATTATTGTAGCGCCGAAGCTGTGTGACCCGGCGAGAGCGCTCTTCGTCAAAAAACTTGCGATTTCCCACCCCAGTCAACGCATCGATGGTCGACGAACTTCGTAGCTGCTCGATCTCCTGATGGTCGCAACGGCGAGCCATCTCTGATATCCCTAAGCAGGAAATCAATCCGATGCCACCGATGTTTAGACACAGAATCGATCTCCAGCCGTCCACGAGATCGAATTGACCTACGAAAAACAGCAGGACGCTCACCGCGACCGTCAACCAGAGGAAGAGTTTTTGGCCAAATAACGTTTGGGATAGATTTCCTGCAATCATCATCTCATCGTAAGGGCTGAAGGAAACGTGGTTGCTCGTACGCGATGTGGGCTACAGCGCGACTGCCAAGCAACCTCTTCGTCATTCCTAGTTCTCATTGCGGACCGATGCGTGATCGAATCGGCTTCGAAGTCTATCTGCCATCCATTTGCAGGGCGACTGTACCGATCATTCCGAATATCCAGCCATTTTGCTGCTAGCCGCTGCTTGCTGTGCCGCTGCTTGCGATACCTCAGGTTGCGAGACGCAAACTTCAACCCGGTTCCGTCCCCGTCTCTTGGCATCATACAGAGCTTCGTCAGCCCGTTTGAACCAGCCTTCGGAACAGTCCACAAACTGAATCTCCGATCCTCCAATACTCACCGTCACTCTCAGACGCTCATCGCTGCCAGGAATCGGGACCTCAAGTTCGCTAACGGCTGCGCGAATTCGCTCAGCGGCAATCATCGCTTTGGATGAATCGGTCTCCGGAAGCAATGCTGCAAACTCCTCCCCTCCAATTCGAAACAGCAAATCGATATCGCGCAATGTCGAAGACATCGCCTGGACAAGAGCTTTTAGAACTTTGTCACCTACATCATGTCCCCAACGATCGTTGATCGACTTGAATTGATCCGCGTCTACGATCAAGAGTGAACAGGTCGTACCGTAGCGTTGGAATTGCGTGATTTTCCTGCTCAATTCCTGATCAAACGAACGTCGATTACCAGCCCCTGTTAGTGGGTCAGTCGTCGCCATCTCGCGCAGCCGCCGGATTTCATGCTCATTGCAACGCCTACGAGCCTCGAACAAGCCCAAACAAGCGATCAGTCCGATCCCGCCACAATTCAAGAAGAGTGCGGATCGCTTTCCATCGATAACTCCAAACTGACCGATGCACATGAACATCGCGCTTGCAGAAACGGTTACCCACAACGAAAGTGAGTTGGGTAGAAGCTTCCCCAAAAAGGAATGATGAAGTGCAGGTTGTAACAACATTCGGTCTTCACGAATACGACTGGTCAATGGCGTGAGGGAATGGGCTCAAAGATGCCGGGCCACACTCATTCCTAGGTTGCCGCACTTGGTCGGGAACACTTTCAGACTCGGGATTGCCTGATTCCCCCCAGACGGTGGTGTTGAATGACGATCGTGCGGTTTGTAGCGATCGTACCACCATGCAATTCATCTCAGCGACTTGGCACCACCTGAGACCATGGAACTCGAGTGCCAGTGGTCCACTTGGCATCCGCGCGAAATTCCGCTTCCGGTTCGACGTCACCCGCCCGGTACCAATGGACATCTCCTCGGCCAATCACCTCGATCACGCCATCGCGAAACAGGATCCCCGTCCCCTCATCTATTCCCAAACCGGCGAGTTTCGGGTGCGCCAGCACCGCTCGAGTCAATCGTTCCTGGCGTCGTCTGGCCGTGAAATGTTGATCGATGATCACATCGGAAAGGATGGAAAAACCGGTTCCGAACAACGGCTCTCGTCTACCTTCCCGAATCATGACTTGGGAGCAGATGGCCGCTCCGGCGCTGGTCCCCCCAAGAACCCCACCTCGATCCAGTAAACGCTTGATCTCCTCTTCCATTTGTGTGCCGACCAACCGCTCGCTCAATCGACTTTGCTCTCCACCTCCGAGCCACACAGCCGTTGCCCTTCGAAGTACCTCCAATTTCGAATCATGGTCAGTCTCTGAGCGATCTTGGACATGGACCACGTGAATTTCCGACCAGGAAAACCCCTGCCAGAGCGGTAGCCAAGGGGTGTAGTCCCCTTGGTCAGACCGCGGAGACGCTGTGGGAATGAGGACGAACTTCCCCTGATCTCCTCCCCCCAGTTCATGAAAACGGCTTAGCAAGTCATCAGGCAACTTTCCGCCACCACAAAGAAAGAGGCACCCTTTGCCTCGCGCTGGAACCGGTCTAGCCTCAGCTTCCCCTTCCTGGGCAACGCCCGGACTGGCAGAAAAGGTCAGCAATGCCATGGTCAAAATCCCTGATCGCATGCTTCACAGAATAGCATCGATGGTGTCCGCCACACCACTCATGCGACAACAAAACCTCACAAAACATTGGAAAAATCGTTTTTCGCAATAACGCTTGTCAAAATTGGGCGGACCCATATACTGCATTGGTTCGGCGTCCTGCGGCGTCCCGTTTCGCTGAGGATCGAAGCCTGAATCCGTGCTACGGCCCCAAACCTTCAAAGGATCGGAATCATGGATATTGCCAGTGCCGCAATCCATTCTCCCATCCGGCCAGTCGACCAACTGGTCCTGGATCTGTTGCGTCGTGGCGAGGGTTTGACGGTCAATGACTTGACGGAAAAGCTGGAAGTGACCGCCACTGCGGTTCGGCAGCGTCTAGACCGTCTCGAAAGTGCGGGTTATCTAGAACGACGCAAACACTCCCACGGACGCGGACGACCGACGTTCGCTTACTTCCTGACCGATCTGGGC
>CAYXFO010000290.1:5785-6094 GCA_964464255.1 uncultured Pirellula sp. | reverse complement strand
TCCAAACCGTGTTGTATAGCGTTGCCACCGCCTGTGCGAGTGTGGTTTTGCCTGTCGATGGAGCGCCCACGAATACGACATGCGTCACTAGATCGCGGTAAACTCGCGGCGATAGATATTCCCGACAGCCATACGTATCGCTGCGTATCTGCGTTGCCGATATCGGAATTGCTTCACGCTTTTCATCCACTCGCCGGTCGATCGCTCCGAGCGCACGACTGACATGCTCGCCGTATGGTTCGCTGGAATAGAAGTGGGTAATCCCCCTCCCTTGTAGACGGGAAACGAGATACGCATCATGTTGGGCCG
>CAYXFO010000290.1:4431-5775 GCA_964464255.1 uncultured Pirellula sp. | reverse complement strand
GCCGTGATGATGGGATCTAGCCCTGTTTCGGACGGTCCATCCCAGGCTTCGAGCACTTCGATCGTAGGATACAAGTCCTCGATCCAGCGTCTTCGGATCGGCAAAGGCGGGACATCCAGTTCCGGACAGTCATAGATCAAGACGACCGTATGATCCATCTCCGCCAATGACTGTTCGATCACCCGCTGGTGGCCTCGATGTAGCGGTGCGAACTTGCCAAGCGTCAATCCAATCTTCTTGCTCATTCGATCCTTGATTCACTGAGTTGTTCTCTGCACTCGATTCGTCATGATACAGTCTATCACCACGATGGTAATCATGTCGCAAGTCCTCGCAGCTCTCGATGGGAGTATGGCCAGCGGCCGGATCATCGGGTAGAGCGACGGCGAGAATGCAGGAAAAAGCCGAGTTGAGCATACGCCTGTTGCTGATTTACGGGGCGGATTCCGTTAAACTGATGCGTGCAGTTATCTAGCAACGGTTCAACCACCTAAGCAGTGCTGCCCCGATGTGATTTCGCCCTAGATCTCGTAAATCGTCCTCTCTTGGTAAATGGAGACCGCGTTAATGAATCATCGAAGAGCTTTCGATCGTCGAACATTTGTTGCACAAACCATTACTGCGGGAACGGTCGCGTGCGTTGCTCCCGGTATTTTGCATGGAAGCAATCGGGTGAAGGAACTCCATGTGGCAGCCATTGGCTGCAATGGGATGGGGTGGTCGGACTTGTCGTCGGTCGGTTCGCACCCGAGCGTGAAATTCGTCGGCTTTTGCGATATCGATGAGAATCGCTTCGATCAAGTCGATAAAGGCTTTCCCGGCGTCAAGCACTATAGCGACTATCGCGAAATGCTGAGCGAGTTGGGGGATCGCGTGGATGCCGTGATCGTGTCAACTCCCGATCATATGCACGCGCCGGTTGCGATGATGGCGATGGGAATGGGCAAACACATCTACTGCCAAAAGCCTTTGACTCATACAGTCTGGGAGGCCAGGCAGATGCGTTTGCTTGCGACGAAAAAAAATCTTACGACCCAGATGGGTAACCAGATTCATTCCGCCAATGAGTATCGTGGTGGCGTCCGAATGATCCAGGAGGGTAAAGAGCGAGGCAGAAAGGTCGTGGAGGTTCACTCGTGGGTGGGGGTCCAGGGGCGGCAGTACTGCAAGCGAACCGATCGTCCAACAGAGGCCAGTCCGCCTGCCAACGTGCATTGGGACTTATGGCTTGGCGCGGCGCCGTGGAGGCCTTTCGCTCCGGATGTTTACCATCCCTTCAAGTGGAGAGACTGGCAGGATTTTGGCTCTGGAGCACTCGGCGATTTTGCTTGCCACATCTTAGAC
>CAYXFO010000290.1:2159-4421 GCA_964464255.1 uncultured Pirellula sp. | reverse complement strand
TCTTAGACCCAGTCTTCACCGCACTTCAGTTAACTGCACCCACCTCCATCGTCGCACAAAACGAGGGGACCACGCGCGAGGTTTGGCCCGGCCCGGAGAAAATCACCTTCACATTTCCTGGCACCCAGTACACGTCCGGCAAGGAACTAAAGGTCGTTTGGTACGATGGAGGGCTTAAGCCTTCGGCTGATTTCGTCAAACTGCCAGAGGGGAAGGAACTTCCTGGTGCTGGCTCCCTGTTCGTCTGTGAGAACGGCGACATGATGGTGTTACCGCACGTTGGTGCCGCCCAGTGGCATCGCAATCGCGAGGTTCTTAAGCAGGATATCCCCATGGGTTTAGGGACTAACCATTGGCACGATTGGGTCAATGCGGTACTCGAAGGGAAGAAGACAACCGATGGCTTTGAGTACGCGGGACCGCTAACCGAAGCGGTCCAATTGGGGAACATCGCGGCTCGGCTTCCGGGTGCAACCCTCAAATGGGATGCAGTCGCATTCCAGTTGGAGGGGCATGCCGAAGCACAAGGGATGTTGACCAAGTCCTACACCAAAGGCTTTGAAGTCAACGTCTAGGCTTGCCGATTCTGGCCGCTTCGGAAAGATGGCATTGATCTTAGCCAGCGTTGCGAAGAGAACTCGTCCCTACGGAGTCCAGCAATTGCTGGAGTTCGTCCCACCACTCTGAATCTCGCCAGTCCAACTGCGATAGTGCTTCGCTCGCCTGCCGAAGTTGCTCCTGAAGATCCAAAGAGTCGTCAATAAAGAGAATCGGCTCGCTTCCAATCCGAACCAGTCCGCCCCGAACACCGTTCAACCACTCGCTTCGAACGCGGATCCCCTCGTTCTGCGCGATCGCTAGCAGACGCTCCATTCTTTCCAGAGAATCGATTGCCATCAGAGTTCCCCTTGATATCTGCCGATAACTGAAGTATTCGTTCTCATGGACGTTAGCAAATCGACTCGTCGAGGAACACGGCAATATGGCAAGCATGGCAACTTCCTCCTCAGATGCAAATGCAAGCATTTCGGCTGATCGCATGCGGTTTAGCCAGGACGAACTGGAGCGGCGAATCATTCAGCTCGAGCGGCTTGCAGCGGTCGGGGAGCTGTCGAGTACGACGACCCATGAGTTCAATAATCTGCTGATGACGATCATCAACTATGCCAAGCTAGGCATGCGCAACAAAGACGAAGCCAGCCGCGACAAGGCTTTCGCCCGCATTCTGGATGCAGCCAATCGCGGGGCAAAGATTACCAGCACGGTACTCGGACTGGCGAGGAACGGTGCGGGGCAGATGGAGCCTATTGATTTGGTGAGTTTGGTCGAAGATACGCTTGTCCTTCTTGAACGCGAGCTGATGAAATATCGGGTCGATATCGAACGCGATTTCCAGACGGTTCCACGCATGCAAGGCTCGGCAAGCCAGCTACAACGTCTCTTGCTGAACCTGATCACCAACGCTCGCCAGGCAATCGGTGAGCGGGGGACAATCCGAATTCGCGTATCCCACGAAAGAGGAGCGGTAGTATTGGCGATTCGTGACAACGGATGCGGGATCCCGAAAGAGAATTTGCCGAAGCTATTCCAGCCCTTCTTCACCACCAAGTCCGGCCCGGATGCTAGCGGCAAGGGAGGTACAGGTCTTGGCTTGTCGGCCTGCAAGGAAATCGTAGACGAGCACTGCGGCCGGTTCCGTGTAGACAGCACTGTCGGGAAAGGAACGGAATTCATCATCCGTTTTCCCGCCGTCGTCAAATCCGAAACAGTTTCCGAATTGCCTTGATCAGTGAATCGCGTTGTTCTTCATGCGGCGCTTCACGCAGCGACTGCATTGGGAAATGCAACAGCTTATTGACGACTCGTTCCATCGCCTGGGCCACCTCTTGTTGCAGCTCGGGCGAGACACCTTGAAGCGGTTGCTTGCCGAGCAGACGCTGCAACTCTGCTTCGCGTATCGCGTCAGCTTGCTCCCGTAGTGCTCGGATAGTCTCGCTCGAGGATCGCAGTTCCCAATCGGCCTTGAGGCGTTGTCGTTCTTCTTCGATGATGCGCCGCGCTTTGGGAAGCTGCTGTCGGCGGAACGACTCATTGCGTTGACAAACGGATTGAAGGTCGTCTACCGAGTAGAGGAACACGCTCGGAAGACGTGCGATCGCGGGTTCGAAATCGCGAGGCACGGCTAAGTCGAGAATTAGCAGGGTCCCCTTGCGTCTTTGGTGCATGATACTTCGCATTCGGTTTTCCGTGACAATCGGCTCT
>CAYXFO010000290.1:0-2149 GCA_964464255.1 uncultured Pirellula sp. | reverse complement strand
GTACTGACCACCAAGTCGGCTCGAACCAGCAGCGAATCGAGGGACTCCCACGGTTGAACCTTGACTTGAAATTTGTCGGCTACTTCGCGAGCCCGCTCGACAGATCGATTCACAACAGTGACTTGAACTGCTCCTTTACCGATAAGGTATTGCAGGGTTTCGACTCCCATTTCACCACTACCGATGACGACCACCTGTTTGTCATCGAATCTTTCGAAAAACTCCGAGGCGATCTCGCTGACGGCGACACTTGGGATACTGACCCTCCGGCGATGGATCTCCGTTTCGTTGAAGACGCGTTTCGAGACGGAATTCGCTCGCTGAAAGAGGGTGTGCAGAATCGGTCCAGCGAATCCGCCCGTTCGGGAGCGTTCATAAGCTTCGCTGACCTGCGCCGCGATCTGCGATTCTCCGAGAACAATCGAATCGACGCTGCTAACGACCGTGAACAGATGGTCGATGGCAGCATCGTCATCGCGAGCTTGAAAGTGTTTTCGAAAGAGATCTGCGTCGACTCGATGATAGGCCGCGATGAACGCGATCATCTCCTCGGATGATGGGAGGATTTTATCCCCACTGGAGGCGGCGTACCATTCGACGCGGTTGCAGGTGTTGAGCAATACCGATTCACTCTCGGGAAACACATCGCGAAAGGCAGCAAGGGCTGGCGTGTATTGCTCGGAGGAAAATGCGATCCGCTCTCGCACCTCGATGGGTGTCGTGTGATGGCTACAACCGATCATCCGCACTTTCATCCGTCCCACCTCTGCATATTCGGTACCGAGAGGGACGTAGGACTGCTTCCGTGGGGCGCGGACATGACCACCGCCAATGCAGCGACGACGATGACGAACGAAAGGACGCTGAGAATGGCGGTCCACTCTCCTCGCCCTCGGTTCGACGAAACCCATTGCAGAAGCGCGGCGATGCTCAACCAGATGAATAAACCTCCCGAAAATAGGATTCCGCGGTCTGTCCATGCCACTTGTCCGTCTTGCGTAAAGTTCATGATCGCACCCGAAACCACGCCAAAGCCCACTGCGAGCGCGCTACCTAGAATGCATTTGCGACCGATCGACTGCAAATACTCCAAAGAAGGTAACCGCAGCGAATTCGCAGATGTTCCGAGATGTTTCAAACGCCAACCCTGAACGAAGTACATCATCGCGAATGCAAAGCCAAGAGCCACAAGCATCGTTCCGATCAGCATTGCAACCGAATGCGTAAGTCGCCAGAAAGATGCCGAGGAGTTGGAAGTCGCGATCGGAGATTCCGATGGAAAGACGACAGCAAGCCCTACGATCGCAAGAATGATCGGCAGGACAAACAACCCGATCTGCTTGTCGCTGCGACGGAAGCTCATCCAAAAAGAGGCCAGGGCGATGAGCCATGCGGCAAGAAACCCCCAGTCATGCCAACTTCGGAAAGCGATGAATTGATTCCCAGACCATGAGTTCCATACGCGATCTACCAGGTAGAGCGAATGGGTCACGATCGCCAGCCCCATCATGGCGAATGCAATCCATGAGGTCCAACGTCGAACGCTATCGCCCGACGAAGCAAATCGAGCCGCCTCCATGATGAAGGCAAGCAGGTAGGCGATCAAGAAACAGGTCTCGTTAGGCATGGCTGAACGATTCCATGTAAGAAGAAAAAACCTCGTGCCGCTCAACCTGCACGAGGTTTATCATAAGGTACAAATCACCAATGGATCGCGACAGGATGAATTCAGGGCTCAGTCCCAATCTTCATCCTCGTCTTCTTCATCTTCGTCGTCATCGTCCCAATCGTCTTCGTCGTCATCCCAATCTTCTTCCTCTTCCCCTTCTTCTTCCCCTTCTTCCTCTTCGTCGCCTTCGACTTCTTCCCAATCGTCTTCTAGTTCTTCATCTTCTTCGAATTCTTCCTCGGCCTCTTCCTCGTCCTCTTCAAACTCTTCTTCCTCTTCTTCGAATTCCTCTTCGTCTTCGAAGTCGTCATCTTCGTCTTCGAAGTCTTCGTCTTCATCATCAAAGTCGTCATCGTCGTCGGACATGACCAAGGTTGAAACACTAGGCTGCAACCAAGACCACGACAGGGACAATGCATCCGTAGCGTGGCTTGACTTTTTTCCAAAAGTGGCAGCGGCGAATGTCATCTTCACAGTGGA
>CAYXFO010000289.1:0-6119 GCA_964464255.1 uncultured Pirellula sp. | reverse complement strand
TAGCTCTGGTGTCCCAGTTGTCACGCTAGTGGCACGGCTGGATAGCTAACTATGGAAAGGATAAACGCTGAAAGCATCTAAGCGTGAAGCCCTCTTCAAGACTAGGTTTCGTAGCAGTAATGCGAAAGTCCCCTGGTAGACCACCAGGTTGATAGGCTGGATGTGTAAGCATCGTAAGGTGTTCAGCTAACCAGTACTAACGGACGAACGCTTGATCATCGGTATTTCGTTCTCCACTCGAGACGCGATACCGAATCATTTCTCTAAGCAATGCCATAGACCAATCCAACATTAGGGCCATGCAGGCTACCGCTTGCATGGTTCTTTCCCGGTGACCATATCGGAAAGGATCACCTGTTCCCATCCCGAACACAGTAGTTAAGCTTTCCGAGCCGATGATAGTGCCCACCAGTGCGAAAGTAGGTATTGCCGGTTTTTAAAAAACCTCGCGAGAACGCAAGTTCTCGCGAGGTTTTTTTATTTCAGTGATGATCGACTCCAAACTGGAATCCCTGATCGCGTGTGCGAACGGATCAAGCAACCATTGAATTTGGGTATTTCATAACCCGACGCGTGAGCGAGGGAAAAACGAGGAAAGACCTCAAAAGTGGTGTAACGGCATCCCTCACTCGCGTTCCGGGTTGAGATCAATCGGGTAATCGCAATTTGCAAACGCTTTGGCTCCACCGTTTGGTGCAATTGACGACCCGGCATCCCCCAAGCACACTGAATGGTTCATCGTCAACGAGTTTCCCATCCTTGGAGCAACGCGATTCACCTCATGAGAATCTCCTTCCGTTTTGTTGGTCTGAGCTTCGTCGCTCTCCTTTGGCACTCGCCATCCGTCGCGCTCGCGCAGGATCCCGCTGCAGCACCGCTGCCCGCAACGGTCGCAATTCCTGCGGATGTGTCGGCTGTCGAGCCACCCAAGACCCTCGCCGATCGAGTCGATTCGGAACTCGTCGGGGACATCAAGTTCCGAAGCATCGGCCCCGCCTTTATGGCTGGTCGAATCGCCGATATCGCGCTCGATCCGAAACAACCCAACACCTGGTACGTCGCGGTCGGGTCTGGCAATCTTTGGAAGACAACCAATGCCGGTACTACTTTCACTCCGATCTTCGACGACAAACCTTCCTATTCGATCGGTTGCGTGACGATCGATCCCCAGCAGAGCGATACCGTTTGGGTAGGCACCGGTGAAAATGTCAGCGGGCGACATGTCGGATTCGGCGACGGGGTCTACCGAAGCAAAGATGGTGGTCGCTCGTTCGAGAATGTCGGCCTCAAGCAGTCCGAACACATTAGCAAGATTTTGATCGATCCTCGCGATTCCAACGTCGTGTTCGTGGCTGCCCAAGGTCCCTTGTGGTCACCCGGTGGCGAGCGCGGGCTGTTCAAGTCCACCGACGGAGGCGCGAATTGGAAAAATGTCCTCAGCAAAGGACCCTACACCGGCGTGACCGATGTCGTGATTGACTCGCATGATCCGAACACGATGTATGCCGCGACCCACCAACGCCACCGCACGGTCTGGGCCCTTCTCGATACGGGACCCGAATCGGGCATCTATAAATCCACCGACGGAGGAGAAACATGGCGCGAACTGACCCAGGGGTTGCCCGGTGGCGATAAAGGAAAAATCGCCCTGGGGGTATCGCCACAACAAAGCAACGTCGTCTACGCCACGATCGAACTCCCCAACCGTAAGGGTGGATTTTACCGAAGCGAGAATCACGGCGAGTCGTTTGAAAAGCGGAGCGACTTCGTATCCGGCGGCACCGGCCCTCATTATTACCAAGAGATCTATCTCGATCCCCATCGTTTCGATGTGATCTACCATGCGAACGATACGCTGGTGCGCAGTCTCGATGGAGGCCGCACCTTTACGCCGATCGAAGGGCGTTCCAAGCATGTCGATAACCATGCGGTTGTCTTCCACCCCACCGATCCGAATTTCCTGTTGGTAGGATGCGACGGCGGCGTCTATCAATCCAACGATTTTGCCAAGTCCTATCGATTCTTCCCCAATCTGCCGGTAACGCAGTTCTACAAGGTCGATGTCGATTACGATCTTCCTTTCTATCACGTGGTCGGAGGAACCCAGGACAACAACACTCAGTACGGCCCCTCGGCCACCCGTTTTGTTCAGGGAATCGCCAACCAGGATTGGCAAGTCGTTTTGGGTGGCGATGGCCATGACAACGCTATCGATCCGACCGATCCGAACATCATCTACTGCGAAGCCCAGCAAGGATTCATCCACCGCTACGATCGCCGCACAGGTCAAGCGGTCGATATCAAGCCGCAACCACCTGCTGGCGAAGATAGTTTCCGCTTCAACTGGGATTCGCCGATCCTGATCAGCCCGCACAATCCGAAACGGATCTACTTCGGAAGCCGCAAATTGCATCGCAGCGATGATCGAGGTGACTCCTGGACCACCATCAGCCCTGATCTGTCCAAAGGAATCGATCGCTGGACCCTGCCGATCATGGGGCGCGTTTGGGGGATCGATGCGGGGTTCGATATGCTCGCGATGAGCGCCTACGGCAACATTACTTCGGTCAGCGAGTCACCATTGGTCGAAGGCTTGATCTATGTCGGCACGGACGACGGTCTGATCCAGATCACCGAGGACGGGGGCAAGACATGGCGCAAGGTCGATCGCTTCTTCGATGTCCCCGAGGGAGCCTTCGTCAACGATGTCAAAGCCGACCGCCATAACGCTGATACCGTTTACGCATGCCTCGATCACCATAAAACTGGAGATTACAAACCCTACGTCATCAAGAGTACCGATCGCGGCAAGACGTGGACATCGATCGCGACGACGTTGCCCGAACGTCATCTGGTATGGCGCATCGAGCAGGATCATGTGCAACCGAACTTGTTGTTCCTGGGTACCGAGTTCGGGGTCTTTGCATCGGTGGACGGCGGAAAGAAGTGGTTCAAGTGCTCCAGTGGACTCCCGAACATCCCGGTACGCGATCTTGCGATTCAAAAGCGGGAAAATGATTTGGTAGCTGCAACTTTTGGGCGAGGCTTCTATGTGCTCGATGATTACTCCGCGCTGCGCGAACTCTCGACCGAGCGGCTCGACAAGGAGTCGCATTTGTTTCCGGTGCGACGCACATGGTGGTATGCACCAGTCGATCGACTTGGAGGGATGGGAAGTCGCGAAGGGTTTCAAGGGGACAGCTACTTTGTCGCGGACAACCCGACGTATGGAGCGGTCTTTACAGTCCATTTGAAGGAGGCTTTCAAATCTCTCAAGGAGACCCGTGCCGAGGCGGAGCAAAACGCGAAGAAGGAAAACAAGGATGCCAAGGTTGCTTCGCTTGCGGATCTCGAGAAGGAAGCGGAGGAATTGGTTCCGATGCGATTCATTCGGATCAGCGATGCAGCCGGCGCATTTGTCGCTCGCGTGCCGTTGCCCACCGACAAGGGGTTGCATCGCGTATCGTGGGATCTGAAGAAGGCTCCTTTAAGAGGGACAGGACTTCGTCCGATGGCTCTGCCTGGAAACTACACAGCGATCGTGATGCTGTGGGATGGAAAAGATACAAAGGCGATTTCGGAGCCGGTACCGTTCAGTGTCGAACCGATGGTGGAGCCGTCGATGCCACCGGTCGATCGTCAGCAAGCATTGGAGTTTCAGAATCAAGTGGTCGCACTACAGCATCGGCTCGAACGATCGATAAAGAAGCTGGAGCGAGGCATCGCGCAGTTGGAAGAGGCCGAGAAAGTGGCCAAGGATGGTGCTCCGGAGCTTGGGTCGGTTTGGACCGAGATTCGACAAGCGGCATTGGACGGGAAAAAGCTTGAGAAGCAGTTGCAAGGGAATGCGATCCTTCAGGAACGCTATATCGAGTCAGTTCCCTCGCCTGCGGAACGATTGAGCTCGGTGTTGTTTGGAATGATGTCGTCGACGCATGGACCGACCAAGACGCATCGGGATCAATTCGAGATCTGCAAGGTCGAGATCGATGCCGCGGCGCCTCGTATCGATGCCTTGGTCGACCAAACGATCACCGCGATCTGTCAGAAACTGATCGCGATGGGCTACGACCTCCAAGTGCCATAAAGCAAATGTAGAGCCGTTGTCCCAACTGCTCCCCGCGCTCGTCCGCCAGTCATGGGTGCCTCAGGCCGAGGTGCGGTGGCTTCTGGAACCGATGATTGTGTCGGCCCGTTGGCTTCTAACTTCGGCGCAGGGACTTGTTCATAAACTATTCTCGAGAGGTAGAAGGTAATTCGGGAAGAACCTTAGCTCCTCTTGAGCACCCTGTCGATTTGCGGACGCGAGAAACCGATGCGGTCAGGCGGCCTCTCGAGGATCAAAAAAATTTTCAGAATTTTCTTGACATTCCAGGGGGGGGGGGGGTAAAAATTTCGGAGTTGGTTTCGACGAACATGGGTAAAAACATGACGATCCGAGTGAATCGACCGAACCAAGTTGCTTGCAGAAGAGCATTCTTTTTGAGCGCATGCTTGTTGTGCTCTATCATCGTCGATGGCTCTCTTTTTCCAGTCGGCGCGATCGCTCAGTCGCCTCCCGTAAAGATTGCCACCAGCGAACATGCGATGGACAAGGAACACATCATGCTGGACGATGGACTCAGTTCCGATGAATCCGAGGTTGATATCGGTGAACGTGTTTCCGAATTGAAACATCGCTTTTCGATAGCCTTCGCAGGCATCGATCGCCGGCGAATTGAGGTACTGGAAATCAAGTCAAGCTGTGGATGCTTGGTATCCAGTGTTGAACCAGCTTCCGAGGAAACGGCTCAATTGGCGATCGATGTCAGTATCGTACCGTCGCTTGGTGACTTTGAAAGAAAGCTTGAAATTCGCTATAAAGGAATCGAAGAGGGATGCGATGAGAATTCTAAGCTTAGCTCATTGAGGTAGGACGATGATAATACGATTTTGCTTGGCGTGCGCGGCCGTGTTGTTTATGGGGCATTTCTCAAACGCTCAATCTCCAAAGCAGAGATTTGATGCTCGCATCGACTTCATGTTCCTCCAGAAAACTCTTTTGGGGAAAATGTATCAGTTCGACGTGCTTCAGGAGGCATTCGAGTACTCGGGGGATAAGCCATGGGTTGGCGAGTGGTGCGGTTCGGTCGTGATTTGCGAGAGTCCCGCTGCATATCGGGTTGACTGTACAAGTGTTGGGTTGGGCGGCAACCTCAGTGCGCGAGGGCGCCAGCACCAGTTGTTGCTTTTAGATGGATCGATAACCTGCAGTTCCATTGACGATGAGCGATACCGACGGAACGAAAAAGCTCCCGAGAAAGTTAGCTTGTATCGGCAGTCTCCATTCTCGCTCCCGAGATCTGGTTCGTTATGGGTGATGCAGGAGGTTGTAGAAAAAGAGACATCTGAGGTATTGGACTGGGAAGTGATCGGAGTTGAAGATACGAAAGTTGGTGTGGAGCGTTACTTTCTTCTTAGTCCTTACCGATTCAGCGGAGCCATCATGACGTTTGAGGAAAACGCTGGGTGGATGCCGACCGAGTTTCAGGGTGTTAGTTCACCAGAGAAAAAGTTGATCAGCGATGTTGATGGCTTCAAGAAGTGCGAAGTCATCGAAAAGACATCGACAAAGTGGCAAGAGAATGATGGTAAGTATTTTCCTTTGTACATTAGTATGCAGATGACATCTGTTGCGTTGAGCAAATCTCGTGAAATAAATTACTTTTTCAGCAAAGTGACCTCGGGTGATCGGGTCGACAAATCGTTGCTTACGAGGGCATCGATGTCCGACGAAAATCTGAGGAAAGTTGACTTTGAGAGAATTTGGAACTCGCTGGATGAGCAGCGAAATCGACTGAAGGAAGCTTCCGCGCGTAAATAATGCCCAAGGTAGCAGGCACATTCCATGTGCCGTCGCCATCGCGTAGCTACCGTCGCCAGACGGTGGTGCCCCGTAGCTACCGTCGCCAGATGGTGGTGCCCCGTAGCTACCGTCGCCAGACCGTGGTTCGATTCAGCGTTGCAATCGCTGCTATGTCTCCCACTTCGGCGCAGTGATTTGTTTAAAAATGTACTCGGGTGCGGCTTGGAACGTGGATGTCTTGGTTTTCGTGCCAGCAGCCCCTCACCCCCCGGCC
>CAYXFO010000288.1:0-6147 GCA_964464255.1 uncultured Pirellula sp. | reverse complement strand
CGTGCTTCGCTGCTCACGGGTCGCCTGCCCGACAATCTCCAGGTTTGGCACAATCGCAATCTCTTTCGAAATGTGCATCCAGACCTTATCACCCTACCGCAATGCTTTAAGAACCATGGCTACCAATGCATCGCTCTCGGCAAGGTATTCAGCGGGGACGAACGCGAACTGGACCCTGCATCCTGGTCTGAACCTGAGATCATCAAGCAGCCCGGTTGGAGGAATTCGCTGGTCGGCAAGACGGGTCAGGGTAAAGGTGCCGCATGGGAAGCTGCCGATGCTTCCGATGAGGATTACCCCGATGGCAAACTGGCCCAACTCGCGATCGAAAAGTTGAGTGAAATGCAATCTGCTGGCAGCCCATTCTTCATGGCGGTTGGATTCTTCAAGCCACACCTACCGTTCAACGCACCCAAGCGATATTGGGATCTTTATGAGCCATCGAACTTCGAATACCAAGATGATGGTCAACCAGTTCAAGGCATTTCGCAACATGCTCCGAACGACCACCGCGAACTCGGTGGCTATCGCGATATGCCCCGCGATGAGCATCTCGATATCGCAACGACGCGAACGCTCCGGCATGGCTACTATGCGTGCGTCAGTTACACCGATGCCCAGATCGGCAGGTTGCTCACGGCGTTGGAGCAGAAAGGTTTAGCCGAGAATACCATCGTGGTGCTGTGCGCGGATCATGGATACTCGCTCGGGGAAAAGGACCGCTGGTGCAAAGGAACGAATTTCGAACGAGACACACGTGTGCCACTGATCATCCGCACGCCTGGCATGAAGAACCCGGGTGCACGCTCCGATTCGCTTGTGGAACTGGTCGACCTCTATCCAACACTCGCCTCTTTGGCGGCCTTGCCTGTTCCGGACGGACTCAATGGCCAAAGTCTGGTCCCGATGCTGGAGGATCCAAACGCTCCTGGCAAAATCGCTGCACTGAGTCAATTCGCTCGCCCCTTCAGCCCCAATCAGCCGGAGGTGATGGGGTACTCGCTGCGAACTCAGACGCATCGATACACACGCTGGGTGGCATGGCCCAGTCGCGAAATCTTCGCGGAGGAACTTTACGATTACCGCAGCGGTCCCAGCACCAGCGCGTCAGGCCCATTTCTGATCGAAGAGAAAAACATGATCTCCGAAGCCGATTTCTCGGATACCCGCGAGCAGCTTTCAAAACAACTCGATCAAATGCTCGAGCAACGGACGCACTTTGCACCCGAAGCGAAAAACGCGACGCCAGCTTCGCCAACCAAGAAGAAGACAAAGAAGAGCAAGTCATGAGTAGATGGCCCACCAAAAAGTTGGCGATTGTCTTGATGGCACTGTTGAGTACTTGCGGCAACACTTCGATCGCCGTATCGACGGAACGGCCATCTTCCACAGAAGCGATATCCCGCCCCAATGTGATCTTCATCCTGGCAGATGATTTAGGATGGAGCGATACATCGATCAATGGCCAAACGCGCTATCATCAGACCCCGAATCTCACACGGCTCGCGCAGCGCGGGATGACCTTCACGCGAGCTTACTCGGCAAGCCCTCTCTGCTCGCCAACGCGATCCGCAATTCTTACTGGCATGAGCCCGGCTCGCACAGGGATCACGGTTCCAAACGGACATTTACCGCAAGTCATTCTTCAGGCGAGCGTTGCCAACCAGGCGGCTCCGCACCAAAAAGCGGTGCAGCCTCAGTCGGTAACACGCCTGAAAACGGAATACAATACGCTGGCCGAGTCGCTCAAGGAGGCGGGCTACACGACCGGCCACTTCGGAAAGTGGCATCTCGGGACCGAGCCCTATTCCCCACTGCAACAGGGATTCGATAGCGACCTGCCGCATCATCCGGGGCCCGGGCCAGCGGGTAGTTACGTCGCTCCATGGAAATTCCGAGACTTCAAGGAAAACACCCCAGGTGAACACATCGAAGATCGAATGGCTCGCGAAGCCGTGGCCTGGATGGAAACGAATCGTGATCGCCCCTTCTTCATGAACTACTGGATGTTCAGTGTCCACGCCCCCTTCGATGCCAAGAAGGAACTGATCGAAAAGCATCGCGAGCGTGTCGATCCGAATGATCAACAGCGATCTCCAACGTATGCAGCGATGATCGAAAGTATGGATGATGCGATCGGTACTCTGCTCGACGGATTGGATCGTTTGGGATTAGCGGACAAGACGGTCATTGTTTTCACTGCCGACAACGGCGGCAATATGTACAACGTCGTGGAGGGTGTACCCCCTACCAGCAATCGTCCTCTGCGCGGTGGCAAGGCAACCCTATTCGAAGGTGGAACTCGCGTACCATGCGTCATCGCATGGCCAGGCATCACCTCGCCTGGAAGCCGGAGCGACGCCATGATCCAGAGCGAGGATTACTACCCGACATTGCTCGCAGGTTTCAGGCTGACACCTCCCGCCAGCCAACCGATGGACGGCGTTGATTTCTCGCCAGCCTTGCGTGGTACCCCTTGGGATCGTGAAGCAATCTTTCAATTCTTCCCGCACAGCCCAGGTGTACCCGATGCCCTTCCGCCAGCCGTTTCGGTTCATCGCGGCAATTGGAAACTCATTCGAATCTTCCATGGAGGCAATAACGGGGAACACGAATACCTTTTATTTGATTTGAAAGATGACTTGGGTGAGAAAAACAATCTTGCAGCCAAACACCCCGAGGTCGTTCGTGAACTCGATGCTCGCATCGATCGGTTTCTTGCAGAGACCAAGGCTGTGATCCCAATCAGAAATCCAGCCTACGATCCTTCTGCAAAAGCGACTAGTCCACAAGAAAAGCAATCTCTACAGGGCAAACGACCCGCGCCACCCCAACGTGATCCGGGCGATCATCCACAAATGCAGGGTTGGAAGACGCGCGGTTGTACCGCTGAGGTCAAGGATGGAATCGCAACGATCCAAAGCGCTTCGGATCGGCCCTTTCTCGGCTTTGCTATGGGACGCCTCGAACAGGGTGCAAAGCTTCGCTTTCGAATCAAAGGTGATGCTGGCACGGGTAGCGTCGCATGGTTGCCATCACCCACTGCGGATGCTAACCAATCCCCTAAACCTACAGACTTCACGATCAAAAAAGACGAATGGCAGGAACTCCAAGTCGAGATTCCGGCCCCCGGATCGGTTCCGGGAATCGTACGACTGTTTCTACCGATCGAGAATGGTCGCGTGGAACTGGATTGGATTGAGCTGCAAGGAACAACTGCTCCACGACGCTGGGATTTCTAGAATGAATATGGTTCACGAGTCAATGATCGCGATGCTTAAGCTCTCTCGGTTCCTGACGTTTGTTCTTGTGGTTTGCTGTGCGATTACGATCCGCGCCAGTCAACCGAACATCTTGCTGATCGTATCCGAAGACAACGGTCCCGAACTCGGTTGCTACGGTGATCCGTGCGCCAAGACACCGAACCTGGATCGACTCGCCAGCCAAGGGATTCGCTTCGAGCGAGCGTTTGTTCCGCAAGCTGGATGCAGCCAGTCGCGCGCAAGCTTCTTGACAGGTCTCTATCCGCACCAACACGGTCAAATCGGGCTAGCCACATGGGGGTTCCGTCTCTATCGAGAAGATATTCCCAACCTGCCTCGGTCCCTGAAAGAAGCGGGGTATCGCACTGGGATCATTGGAAAACTGCACATCAATCCCGAGTCGGCCTTTCCATTCGACTTGGAGAAGATCCCCAACGCGAACTTCGCGAGAAAGAATCTGCGTGACTACACTCGCCACGCAGACTCCTTCATCAATGCGAGTGATCAGCCCTTCTTTCTCAGCGTCAATTACCCCGACGCCCACGACCTATGGCTTCGGCAAGTGGACGGTCTACCTGCTCAGCCGCAATCTGGCAATGACGTGAAGGCGATGCCCTACATGGGGATCGACCCACCTGCGATGCGCGAGATGATCGCCGATTACTACAACTGCATCAGCCGCCTCGACTCGCTCGTCGGGGATCTATTGAACGCACTCGAGAAGAGCGGCAAGGCCTCGAACACCATCGTGATTTATCTCGGAGACCACGGCGCGGATATGCTGCGCGGCAAGCGAACGTGTTACGAAGGAGGCTTGCGAGTTCCGATGCTGATGCGCTGGCCTGGAACCATGGAACCCCAAGTACGACGCGAACTCGTTTCGACGCTCGACCTCATGCCGACACTGCTGTCTGCGGCTGGGGCCACTGCGCCGGATGGTTTGCCTGGACGGGCCTTGCAACCATTGTTTCAACCAGGTCAGTCCGCTTGGAGGACTCAAAGCTTTGCGGAGTATCACACTCACGGAGGAATGCTGAACTATTTTCCTCAACGCTCAGTACGCACCGATCGATACAAGCTGATCGAGAATTTACTACCTGGTGAAGTTCATCCCGACTACGACACCACGTTTTCGAAACTCGCCAAGGAAGCCAAGCGAAGAGAGATTTCGGGCGGTCTCAACCTGCACGCTTTCATCGCTCAGTCACAACCCGAAGTGAAGGAAGCGTATGCTCGAATGCGTCAGCCTCCTCGCTATGAGCTTTACGATCTGCAGATGGATCCCTACGAGTTCCATAATCTTGCCGAGATGCCGGAACACCAAGAGCAACTCAAGGAATTGATCTCGTCGCTTCAATCCTGGCGAGAAGAGACTCGCGATCCGCTGCTCAACCAGGAGGCCCTTCGACGACTCACCGAAGAAGTTCGTTCGATCGGCAAAAAAGCCGAGGGCAAGGATTATGTCTGGGGTTATCCGGAGTATTTTTTCCATGGCAGATGAGTCTCGCCATAAAACGGTTGGTATCATGCACTCAGGAAGAACCACCGTTCAAAAATAAAACATATTTTTGAACCGAAGAAAAACACTTCGCATGCAGCTTTTGCAAAATTCGTTTTTGTGAGCCCACACTGATGAATCATCGCACGCACGATCGTCGCCGAGTTGTTCATGATCGCTTTCTTGTGGCTATCGGGCTGATCCTTGGCCTGGTTGGTTGGGTGACATGTCAAACTGGCCTGGCGATGGCTGCGCCGTCGGATCAGCCTGAACCGGACAATGGGACGGGATTCGCGGTCGAGCAAGCCAGCGATCACTTGACTATCTCGCTCGGGGGCAGCCCGATTGCCCGTTTCGTTTTTCGCGATCCCAAGATTCGGCGGCCGTATTTTGAAAATCTCAAGCTGCCAGGCGGTTCGCAGGTGACTCGCAATCAGCCTCCGATCGAGGGCAAGGACCCGACCGATCACGACACCATGCATCCGGGTCTGTGGCTTGCGTTCGGCGACGTGAGCGGCAGCGACTTCTGGCGCAACAAGGGAGCCATCGAACATCTGCGCTTCACTTCGGAACCGACTCTCACCGATGGGCAGCTAACTTTCGCCACCGAATGCCGCTTGATCGCCAACGATGGCCAATCGCTTGGAAAGATGCTCAACGAGTTTACGCTTGTGGCGACCCGACGTTATCCTGCAGGGACCAAGGAGTTCAATACGACACCGTACTCCGGATGGTTCGTGACTTGGGAAGCGACCTTGATCGCAGTCGATTCTGCGATCGTTCTCGGCGATCAGGAGGAGATGGGGTTCGCGGCCCGCGTGGCGACAGGCATCAATGAGAAGAACGGGGGGCGGATCCTCAGTTCCGAGGCGATGCAATCGGCAAAGAAGACGTGGGGACAATCAGCCGATTGGTGCGATTACTCAGGTGCGATCGACGGTAAAGAGTTCGGCATCATGCTCATGGCCAGCCGCAGCAATTTCCGCAAGTGCTGGTGGCACAATCGAGATTACGGAGTCTTTGTCGCTAATCCGTTTGGCCGCGAAGCGATGAAGCAAGGGGAGCGAAGCGCAATCACCATCGAGTCTGGGCAGTCGATGAAACTACGATACGGAGCATTTCTCCATGAAGGGAAGGATCTCGACTTCGCCAATATTTTCGAGCAATTCGAGAAAACAAAGGGACCCTGAGGTGAAGCATTCGATGATGCGCAGCATGGTGCGGCTCTATGGCTTATTGTGGTTAGGCTTATTGTGGTTCGGCTTACTGCAGTTTGGCCTGCTGTATCTCGCCTCGATTTCCGTGGCTGATGAGTTCACCGAGAGGATTCTCTTTGAGGAGGATACCGATGGATTCAAGCTGTATCGCATCCCGGGTATTGTCGTG
>CAYXFO010000287.1:0-6151 GCA_964464255.1 uncultured Pirellula sp. | reverse complement strand
GACCGTATCGCCGCTTCCGCCGCCACCTGGCGAACTTCCACCTCCGCCGCCGCTTTTGGGATTGATGCGTTTGCTTTGCAAAAGCAGTTCGATGGCTTCGGTTTCGGCTGCGATCGCGGGTCGTCCGGTATCGGGTTGGCGAAGGATCTTCACTGCGTCCTGCATGACGAGGTCGACTTGATCCATCAGTCCGATCTCTTTTCCAAATTCCTCTTCTGCGTTTGGCAGTCCACGGATTTTTTCGCCGACCGCTTCCACTCGATCTCGCAGACTGGATTGTGTTTTGGCCAACTCATCGGCAGCTTCGGTATATCGTTCCAGCGAGTCGGCTTCTCTCGATTGTTCGACAACGCGAGTCCGATCGCGGAGGTTCATCTCCGACTCGAGAATCTGCATGACTTCTAGGACAATCGAGGGAGGCAACGAGCTCTTTGATTTGCCTCCAGGGCATTTCCCTTGACTGGCCGGATCGACAAGATCTTCGGCCCAGCGATCGAAGGTATCGGACCAATATTCCGCGTCCGCGATCGCGATCCCTTGCTGATCGATTACTTGTGACGACAGCGTACGAAGACCGGCGAGCGGATCTTCTCGACGTATGTCCTCGAGAACATCTCGGAACTTGATCATCGGTCGTCGTTCGTTAAAGGATTCCAAGTCATCGATGATTTCGCCCACAGAATTGACTGCGGTGGTTTCTCGCGAGGCGAGCGATTCGAGGATAGCTCGATCCTCCGAGTCGATACGCTTGGCTCGTTTGCCGAACGTACTTGGCAGGGTGTGATTGGTAGCATCGGCTACGCTGAGTTGTTCTCTCGCAGCGGCCTTGAATCGCTTGACCAGCGTGCTTCCTTCGAGATTCGCCATGATACCGTTCAGTTCCTCGGCGACTTTTTCAAATTCAGCGAGGAGTGCCGTTTGCTCTTCGACCGCTTTTTCCATCGCTTTGTCGGCACTCGTCTCTTCGTTCTCTGGGGATTGCTGCTGATCGTTCGATTTGCCGTTTCCGGCGAGCGTGGTGGTTGGCAATCGCAATGAACCAGCACTCGGTTTCTTCTTTCCGTTTTCGCTGGCTAGAGCGTTATCCACAGGTTGTTGCGATGACTCTTGGTCCACCACTCTGGGTGCTGATGGCTGGGCAGGCTTATCGGGATCGTTGGTTTCCTCGGATGCAGATCCCTCGGATTCATCGCGATTGGAGCCAGCCATTTTCGCTCCTTTGGTTCCATTGGAAGCAGCGGATGCCTTGGCTGATTTCGCGGTCTGCTTGAGCAAATCAGCAACCGACGGCATGCGAATGGCGGCAATGTCATTGAGGATGCGTTGCATTTCCGCCCATTTTTCGAGATGCCCAACGCCGATCTCCGAGTTCCGGGCGGCCTGGCGGATTAAGTCGGCACCTTTCTGATTGAGTCCGCTCAGCCGACGCGCATTGGCTTGCTCAGCGGCAGCTTGCTGTTCGATTTGATTTCGCACCTCGTCGCGGGCTAGGTCCTCCGCAGAGTACTCTCGCAATTTCTTGTTGTTCTCGAGCAATTGCAGTTCGCGATCTCGGACTTCGAGCGCCTCGCGTTGCCAACGATTGAGTTGTTGCAGAACCCATATCGCATGATCGTTTGCGTTCAAGATATAGAGCAGTATCGGCGAGGTGTAGATCCGTCCGCGATTGGGGAAATAGTCTTCGGCGAAGAGTCGAAGCTCGATCGGTTGCGGCGGGATCTTCAGTGCCGTCGCTTGGAATACAGCATCCGCATCGAGCGTCTCTGCATTCGGGTTTCCGGATACGAGTTTCCATTCACCTCGCACCGGATCGGGCACGGACGCACCCTCTGCCGTTTGCCATTCCATGCCCACTTCGTGCACTCCGAAGTCATCGCTTGAACGAGCGCGAAAAACGATCTGCTCCGAATCGAGAATCACTTTGGTCCGAGGTAGACCGTCGGCAAAGATGGTCGGAGGCTCGTCGGAAAGGGCCTGTACCTGGAGCGAAAACGGAACCTTGCCCGTCAATCCGTTGGTATCTCGCCAGCGGAGTTCATGGGTCTGTGTTTCAGCGATCGGCATGCCATCGTGTTCAAAGAGGTTTTCACGATGTGGCAGTCGACGATTATCGAGGAGAACTTCGCTCGCTTCGCGATTGATCTTGCCGCTCAACGAAACCATCGAGCCAGCGACTACGTTTACGGCACCACTGCGAGCGTCGAGTTGCAATCGGTCTGAGCGGCCCAAGTATTCCGGCAACAACACATTCGCCTTGAGTTCCGCGAGTTGAGGTCGAAGCATCGGTTCGACCGATACCGATGGCGTAGCATCTCCCACTTTCAGTTTCATGCGAGAGGGTTCGATTTGCGGCGGGAGTTCGAATTGGTAATCGTTGTTTTGCAGAGGTGACGGAATGGGTTCCTGACCTCGGATGGTGAGCGACGCGGTTTGCGGTCGCCAGGGTGTGGATGGAGTCAATGCTACTTTCATCGCAACTGGTTCGCCGTGTGGAACGATCCAGGGATCGGGCAGTTTCTCGATTTGAGCGAAGGTGTAACGCGGAATGTTCGACCAGGGTTGCGAGAAACGTTGCCACGCATTCCAGGCAGCCATCGGATAACTCATCCCTGCAAACGCGAGAACCAATAACGTTGCGCTCGCGATCGACCACCAACGCCCAGGGTGTGCGTCCGGAGCTGATTCGCGAAGGTTTCTGCGACTGGTTTCGGTGGCTACTTGCTCAAGGGCCGCGCGGCACAAGCCTGGCGAACGGGATTGCTCGTTGGGGTTGCCAGCCAACTCGATCGCGCCGAGCAAGGCATCGCCGAACTGAGGCGACTTGCGAGCGATCAAACGGGCGAGGGATGCATGGGTGCGGTAACGCAAAACCCATCGCTCGAACCAGACGGGTATCGAGGCGATTCCGAACAAAGCCAGGGCAAACACGCACCAGCGAAACCATGCGGGAACATCCATCACGCGATCCAAGGCAAAGACCGCCATAAAACCGACCAATACCGCCAGCACAGCGATGCCATTCGCTTCGAGCATTTTCCTCCATCGAACGTGCCCTCGAAACTGCGTCAGTTGCCGATCGAGCGATGCCGGAAACTCTATCGTTGTCTGCCTTGGTTCGGGGATCATCCTCGAGTTCGTCTCCGAGTTGTGGAACAGGTTCTCGCTATGGGACAGTTCTCGATCCTAAAACAGCCTTTAGCCGATGGTCCCATCGAGCACCATATTTAGTATAACGGGGGAATCTTGGTGAGTCTGCCGTATAATTCGTCGATCAGGAGGAAAGGCATGAACCCATTTCCAGGACGTTGGTGGCATCGCGAGCCGGAAAGCGATCGGATCGTTTGCGATTTATGCCCTCGCAATTGCAGAATGAAGGAGGGAGATCGCGGGTTCTGTTTCGTTCGAAAGATCGAAAACGGGGAAATGGTGCTTGACACCTACGGGCGAAGCACCGGGTTTTGCATCGATCCGATCGAGAAGAAACCCCTCAATCATTTCTATCCGGGAACAAGTGTCCTGTCGTTCGGGACGGCGGGTTGCAATTTAGGTTGCCAATTTTGCCAGAACTGGGATATCAGCAAATCGCGCGAGGTGGCCCGACTGAGCGAACAGGCTGGCCCGGATGCGATCGCTCGGGCTGCCCTCGAACTCGGTTGTCGCAGTGTCGCATTCACATACAACGATCCCGTGGTGTGGGCGGAGTATGCGATCGACACGGCCCGCGCGTGTCGCGAAGCTGGGGTTAAGACCGTTGCGGTCACCGCCGGGTACATCACTCCCGAAGCTCGCCGCGAATTCTATGAGGTGATGGATGCAGCGAATGTGGACCTCAAATCGTTTTCGGAGGAGTTCTATCGCAAGATCACCTACTCGCACCTCGAGCCGGTTCTGGACACTCTGAGATATCTCAAGCATGAGACGAACGTTTGGTTTGAGATCACCAATCTCGTCATACCGAATGAAAATGACTCTGCGGATGAACTGAAGGGGATGTGCGACTGGATCGTCAAGGACCTAGGCCCGGATGTTCCGGTTCACTTCTCTGCCTTCCATCCCGATTTCCGCATGCGAGACAAAGCGAATACGCCCCACGAGACGCTGCTGCTCGCGTATCAAATCGCTCGTGAAGCGGGTATCCGATATCCGTACGTCGGAAACGTGCATGACACGCGGCATGGATCGACCTACTGCTATGCATGTGGAGCGATGCTGATCGAGCGGGATTGGTATCGACTGAATCACTATGGCATGGTTGTCGACAAATGCAGCGGATGCGGTGCACCCCAGGCAGGCCGTTTCGATCCCGCGCCCGGAAATTGGGGACGACGTCGAATGCCGGTTGATATGCGACGCTTCCAAACGTCGCAATCGTTACCATTGGTATCTTCTACTGCTGAGCTCGTCCGATTAAGTGAACCTTCCGGGCGTGACGCGAAGGATCGGGTATCTTTAGACAAAGTAACTTCATTCGAGGAATCGCAAACTATGTCGTCGTCAACTGTATCGCAACCGACAATATCACAACCCACGAAGCTTGAGATGCTCGATTTCTCCGCACTCTCCGCAGAGTCTAGAGAGATCATCCAACGCGTCGCGCAGCAGGTTGTCGCGGCTGCTGTTTTGCGGCGACCGCTCAACGACAATGTTTTTGAGCCGCTAGGCGAGCTTGCGAACCAGCATGTCTACGGGTTTTTCACTACTCTCAAGCGTTTATCGCATCTGCGAGCATGCTGCGGATTTCTGGGCAGGCCCACTCCCCTTCGAGACGCTATCATCGAGTCTGCCAGACGCTCGGCGCTGGAAGATCATCGTATGGCTACGATTTCGAGCATTGAGCTTCCGTATCTGTCTTGCCATGTCAATCTGCTGTCGGCTCCGATATCTATTGATGGTGCGGCGTCGCAAAGGGCAGATTCCGTCATCGTCGGAAAACACGGCTTGCGCATCTATGGCAGGCGAAATGGTCGGTATGCGAATCAAGCGGGACTGCTGCTCCCTAGTGTTCCTATCGAACAACAATGGACGGTAGATGCATATCTGTCGGGAATTTGCCGCAAAGCAGGACTGCCGGAGGATGCATGGCGCGATGAAGCGACAGTTCTCGAACGATTTGAAGGCCTCGAGATCGACGGGGGATTCGATACCGAACTCTTACCTGATCCGATTCCCTATGCGATGGCCCCCGGTGATCTCTCGAGTTTGCAACGCTTGCAACAAGCGGTGGTTGACAATCTCATCGCGATGTCCCAGGGTGGTACCCCGAGCTACTACGTCCTGAACGCCATGGATGGCAACGTGAATGGCATTGTATTGACTCTCTACAATCATGAGACGAAGGTTCCTTTGGGTCATTGGATACATACTTCGCTGCGTCCCGGCGTGCCACTTCAGTCAACACTTTTCGACCTGTGTAAGATGGTCGACCGAACACTCCGAACCACAAAGTTCGAAGCCAACACGAATGTCGATATCGCATTAACTGTCCTGAATGACCCGGCCCATCATGGGATTACAACGTCAGCGGATTGGGACGGACAATCGCTCCGATCTGAACTAACGAATTGCGACTTGCGAGGTGTCGACCCGACCAAGCGTGGTGTGTTGGCACTGTGCGGTCAACGTGCCGGAGTAGCGATCGATGCCACAAAGTCCGTGCATGAACTGGTCGCAGACGCTGTATCCTTGGTCAAGACACGCAATCAGCCCGTCGCCATCTTCACCGTGGGATGCGTGTCCACGATTTCTTCCTTGCTTGCCACCAATAGCACGGGTAAAGACTCTCGCTCCGAGGTGCGCCTTCCTGCATTAGCCGATTCCTTCTATCCCGCAGATGCCACCGCCCGAGAAGAGTTGGTGCAATCTTTTTCAAGTCCATCCAAAGTGAAGCAAGCCGCTTCGGTTCTCGCAATCATGACACCGCACGCAGGATTGCGATTCAGCGGCAAAATCGCCATGGACGCTTGGCGAAGCACTACCCTGGACCGAACCGTCGTCATCATCGGACCGAAACATACCAACCTGGGTGCAGATTGGGCTGTCTCGCCCGCGACTCAATGGCAGTTGCCCGGCGGTTGGAGCGCGGAATGCGATACCGAGCTGGCACGAAGGATCGTCGATGGAGTCGAGGGTATGGAATTCGACGCGGCCGCGC
>CAYXFO010000286.1:0-6163 GCA_964464255.1 uncultured Pirellula sp. | reverse complement strand
TTCTCGCCCTTCCTCAGCAACCTAAACCTGCATAAGCAGTGCTTATCGCGAGTGTCTTTTGGTTCGTGTGGGATTTCTGCTGGGAGGGATGCCTTCGGAACAAATTCCGGCTGTCCTAGGGGTTTGGTGTCAAGATTTACCGTTTATGCGGTCGAAAGTAATCTTAGCGATTCTCTGGAATGTCTCCGTTGGTAGGTCTGTCGCGTGCGACTACCTTGACGGGCGGCCCGAGCTATCCTAGACTTCGATGCAATAAAGTGAATTGCACAAACGACTTAGGTCGATTTCGAAGTTTCCAGGAGTTCGGTCGTGACGAAGAAAGAGATCGTGAAAACGATTTCCGAAAAGACGGGACTCAGTCAGCAGGACATCAAGTTGGTCGTCCAACAGACGTTCGAAGCGATTGTTCAGACGCTGATCGAGGAGGGCCGGATCGAGTTACGGAATTTCGGTGTTTTCCAGGTTCGCCCGCGTGCGGCCCGGAAGGCTCGAAACCCGCGAACCGGCAGACAGGTGGAAGTGCCCGAGAAATTCGTGGTCAGCTTCAAGCCTGGCAAGATTATGGAGGAGCGTGTGAACTCGATCGAGGGAACACCGCTCGCCGAACAACTCCGAATGGATGCGGTGTCAGGGAACTCTGACGTAGCAGACAACGATTCGGATTCCGTCGCAGAGGAAGACGAGACGAAAGATTAATCCTGTTCATGGAGTGAGAACCGATGCGTCGCCGAGTCATGATGACTGTTTTGCTCGTTGTTTCCACACTGCCTACCATCGGCTGTGCACTCCCGATTTATTCCGCGATCCCATCGCGACGGGCGGAACAACTGATTTACACATCAGAAGATTTGCGGGCCTTGGTCCAAGAGTGGGAACGTTTCTGGTTCCTCGATATGCCTAGTCACATGACTCCATACCGCACTCATGGCGGTGTGATCTAGGATTTCGGATTCTGCTTTGGGTTCTCTTCGCCGCGGACTGACTTGTCCTGGCGGCATCGCTGGCTACAGTAACGGACTGAATCCCAGTCCCGAGCCCATTTCTTGCGCCACGCGAAAGATTTGCCACATCGGGCACACCGTTTCTCGGGAAGTGTCGTTTTCTTGTGACTCAATCTCGCGTTCCCAAAAGCATCTCTCTGGATAGGATCGGGGAGGGACTTACGGACCAACCTGCTCAATCCAGGCAGTATGCGGGTGTGGCAAGCGTTGAGGAGTGGATGCGGCAAACAGGCCAGGAGCCTTTTGACTGGCAACGTCGGGCATGGCGTGATTACTGCGATGGTTTCGACGGATTGATCTTGGCCAGTACTGGGATGGGAAAGACCAAGGGTGCGTGGCTCGGCCCGTTGGCACAGTGGTTGGATCAACCCGTCGCTGAGTCGCATTGGAGTCAAGGTCCGCGTCGGCGTGCGGCTCCGCCACTCTTGGCCCTTTGGATAACGCCTCTCCGAGCGTTGGCGGCCGACACATGCCAAGCCCTTCAAGAATGCATCGAAGGTCTTTCACTTCCCTGGTCCCTTGAGCAGCGGACGGGAGATACTTCTTCATCGACCAAGTCTCGGCAGCGTCATTCGCCCCCGACGTCGATGGTGATCACCCCGGAGAGTCTGACGTTGCTGCTATCCTACCCGGAGTCGCTCCAGACGTTCTCTCATCTACGATGTGTTGTGGTCGACGAGTGGCACGAGTTGATGGGTACCAAGCGGGGTATTCAAACGGAACTGGCTTTGGCGAGGCTTCGTGAGCTTGCGCCGAACCATCAGCGTTGGGGGCTCTCGGCAACCATTGGGAATCCGGAATTCGCATTATCTTCGTTGATTGGTACTGATTCAGCGCGTCGGTCGACCATCCTTCGTTCTCCTTCGACCAAGGCGTTTGAGTTTGAGTTGCTTGCCCCCTCATCGGTGGAGCGGTTTCCTTGGGCTGGGCATCTTGGTTTGGCGATGTTGCCGCAGGTGATCGATACGATCGAGAAGGCGAGAACGACACTGGTCTTTGCGAACACACGCAATCAAACCGAGTTGTGGTATCAGTCGATTTTGAAGGCTCGTCCCGACTGGGCTGGTCGGATCGCGGTCCATCATGGTTCCCTCTCCAACGAGATCCGTTCCTGGGTTGAGCAGGCATTGCGCCAGGAGCGACTGATTGCGGTGGTTTGCACCAGCAGTCTCGATTTGGGGGTCGATTTCGCACCGGTGGACCAGGTCATTCAAATCGGCTCTCCGAAAGGGGTTGCCCGCGTCATTCAGCGCGCGGGGCGATCCGGCCATCGACCTGGTTTACCAAGCCGCATGACGTTCGTTCCATCGCATGCTTTAGAACTTATTGAGTGGGAGGCGGCTCGCCGCGCGATAACCCGGTCTGCTGTAGAATCTCGCACGGAACTTGCCAAGCCACTGGATTGTTTGGTGCAACATGCAGTGACGATGGCGTTGGCAGCCCCCTACACGCGAAGCATGTTGGCCAATCAAGTCCGTCAGGCATATGCCTATCGCGATCTCTCCGACGAGGAACTCGATTGGGTCTTGGAGTTTGTGACCACGGGGGGCAGTCTGCATGCCTACCCGGACTACCATCGAGTTGCCCTCGATAAAGAACAATATCAGGTACGCGACGCTCGCATTGCCAAGCGTCATCGCATCGCCATCGGCACCATCGCTTCGGATCTATCCATTCAGGTCAAGACGATGAATGGCCGGGCTATAGGCACTGTCGAAGAATCGTTTGCGTCCAAGCTGAAGACCGGGGATCGCTTCTTGCTCGGTGGAAAGCTCTTAGAACTTGTCATCCTGCGCGATGGAACGGCATGGGTGCGTCGAAGCAAAGGGGCTCCCACAGCCGTACCGCGATGGATGGGTGGCCGCATGCCTCTCTCCTCTGAATTAGCATCTGGAGTGAGGGCGTTGTTGAGCGAAGTAGCTAGCGGCACTCGCTCGGTGGACGGATTGAGGGCAATCTCGGATTTGGTTCGCATTCAGGAGCGTTGGAGTCACATTCCCAGCATGGGCGAGGTGCTGGTGGAAACCTGCACGAATCGGGATGGGCATTCCTGTATGGTCTATCCATTTGAGGGTCGATCAGTGAGCGAGGGTTTGGCTGCGTTGTTTGCGCATCGAGTTTCGAGAAACGAAGGGATTTCGTTTTCCATCGCTGTGAACGATTATGGATTCATGATTCACAGCGACCGCGCACCGAGGATCGATTGGGAGAACATCCGCGATTGGTTTTCGACGGCGAGGCTCGAGGAGGATCTTCATGAGAGCCTCAACGCGAGTGAGATGCGTCGCCGCGTATTTCGTGATATTGCACGCGTCTCTGGGTTGATACATCAGGGTGCGCCGGGTCAGGCCAAGAGTTCGCGCCATTTGCAGGCATCATCGAGTATGGTGTTTGATGCGCTGCAGCAATATGATCCAGAAAATCGCCTCTTGCTACAAGCGAGCGACGAGGTGGCTCGCGATCAGATGGAATTACAACGGATGCGCGGTGCATTGCATCGCATGCAAGAGAGCGTCTGGGTCGTGCGGCACCTGACTCGCTGGACACCCTTCTCATTTCCTTTGTACGTTGAACGGATCCGCGATCGCATCAGTTCCGAGTCTTTAGCCGATCGAGTCCGCAAGGCTCAAGCTCCCCTCGAACGAGCAGCGATGAAGGAGATGGGGACCGAATCGAGTCTTGGAGTTGCGTCCGATGGAGGTTGATCTTCAAGGGAACGCCTTCTGTTTTCACCCCAGCGGCGCAGTGTATTGGCGGGAAACCAGAAGCCTCTTGCTCGCCGACCTTCACTTGGGAAAGGAATCGGTGTTTCAGCAATCTGGTTTGGCTATCCCAAGTGGAGCTACAAATGCTACGCTTAGAGTCCTCAGAACTCTCGTCCAAGCATGGAAGCCTGATCGCGTCATTGTTCTTGGAGATCTCCTTCACGCAAAGATTGGTTTGACCTCTGCACTCGAGCAGGAAATCGTTGCGTTGTTAGGAGAAGGAATTTGCCGGGAATGGATTTTGATTCCCGGAAATCACGATCGCGGAGGAATGAGTGCTTTACAGCAATGCGGTTGGCAGATCGCAGATGAGCTTGTGGAATACCAAGGCGTGGAATTGACGCACGCGCCGGCCTCAGCGAGAAACAAATCGTCTTTGTTGATCTCTGGCCATCTCCATCCGTCGGTGCGCATCTTGCTAAACACCAGAGAGAAGACATTGCTGAGATGCTTTTGGCTCCACGCGTCGCAGTTGATCCTCCCAGCTTTTGGAGGATGGACGGGGACCAAGCCAATTTCTCCTGCGTCAGGAGACCGGGTCTTTGCGTGTGCAGATGATGAAGTGATCGAACTGGCAACCTAACGAATTAGCAGCGTTCTCACTCCGCGGAGTTGAAGTTCGTGACGGGAGCTGGTCGTCCATAATAGTAGCCTTGTCCGAGCACGAAACCGATCTCTGCGCACATCTCGGCTTCGATTTGTGTTTCGATCCCTTCGGCCAGCGGCACGATTCCGATGTCTCGACAAATGCGAACGAGGTTGCTCAGGAACTGAATCCGATCGAGCGAATCGCGATCGAGACCTTTGATCAGGCTCATGTCGAACTTCAAAACATCCGGAGGAACGGAACAGAGTTCCGGCAACCGGTTCTGACCTGCGCCGAAGTCGTCGTAGGCCAATTGCACTTTGAGTTCATCGAGCACATCGCGAAGCCGGTTCATGTCACGCAGATTGGTGATCGCGCTTTCGTGGATTTCGAGAGTGATTGCCGATTCCGGCGCGAATTCCCGCAACTGCTGCATGGATTCGATCAGTCCTGGGCGGGTCATTTCGAGTGGGTGTGTATTGAGGTAGATACTGGCGGACTTGGGGAGCTTCGCTCCTTCGCGAACACCCTCCCATCGAAGCATTTGACTCAATTCGACTTCCATGTTGAGTTTGGCTGCCGCACCGAATAGGGCTTTGGGCGTTTCCAGGCCGTACACGGTACTGCGTGCAAGAACTTCATATCCGACGGTCTTGAGATCTTCAATTTGGACAATCGGCTGGTAGTGCGGAGTAACAAGTCGCTGCTCCATCAGGCGATCGAACTGGACGAGTGCGAGCGCTTGATCGCAAACATCCTCGCACTGGGTATTCATAGGGATCGCACCTTGAACGTCCTGTTTCAAGCGGAACGCGAAATCCGCGAACTGCAGCATATCTCCGTCCGCAACTGGGGTTTCCTCCGTGGTGCGACGACCATTGACATACGTTCCGTTAGTACTTTCGCGATCGATCACAAACAGCTCGCCTTCTTTAAGGATCAAATCAGCATGATGTCCGGAGATGGTCTTCGAGGGTATCTGAAGACAGCAACCTACTTTCCTGCCGATCGAAAAGGGAAATGGATGGATAACAGTGAGTTCTTCTGTTGGCTGTTCCCCGAGGCTAGCGAGAATCCACACCGAATGCGAATTCCCGACACCGAAGCGGCGAGGCAGTGATGCCCTAGGACTGGAGTTGAACAGAACATTCTGACTATTCATTGTCTATCACAATTGATGGACGTGTTCCCATGAAAAGACTTTGACGATTACTTCAAGGGACCCCTGACCGAAGCCAAGTCAACCGAATTCTAGGCCATGTTTTGGCCGAGGAGAAAAGATTAGGATTTTTCCGGCAATCAATTCCCGTTATTGAAGCAAGTCCGGGGAACACATCTAGAGATCACCTTCGCTCGCCGATGAATTCCCACAGCGCACGCGCTGTAAACTCGTTCAACCTGTTCCGGTTGTATCGAATACATCGACTATACATGGGATTGCCCGATATCATGGACTCGCTTCTCAAACCTCAAGAAACGCAACGCTTGAGTATGCCGGCTTTGCCGGCCGTACTCAACGACGATTCCTTTTGGCCATTCGAACCCAAAACGATTGAAGACTGCGGGGTTCCCGAGTCCTTCGTGGAATCCATCGTGCTGCAGATATTTCTGAGCGTCGGAACCATGACGGGCCGCGGCCTGGGAGATCGGATCAAGCTTCCGTTCCCGATCATTGAGCAGCAGCTATCGCAGTTGCGGATGCGTCAACTCGTTGTACATGCACGCCCTGCAGCACTGAACGACTTCTATTACAGCATCACGGAGAAAGGGCTTCAGAGAGCTCTGAACTGTCAAAAGACAATGTCCTACAC
>CAYXFO010000285.1:0-6164 GCA_964464255.1 uncultured Pirellula sp. | reverse complement strand
TGCTGCTCGATTCGATGATGTACAACGTGGAGTCCTATCATGGACTGGATCTGTAGCCTGATATTCTTCGTGCTCGGATTGTTCGTCTGGGCCGCCATCGGACACGGGATCTGGATGCTGGGCCGGCTCATCTTCACCGCCGCATCCGCTCGATCATGCCCTGCATGCCAGAGGAACTTGGCCAGCACCGATAAGGCCTGTCGCCATTGCGGCTGGACCTCACGGCCAGTCGATGCCAAGCAAGGACTCAAGGCCTGTCGACAGATCCTAATCGGTGCCGTGAATCGACATCTGATCGATGACGCGACGATGCAACGCGCTTCCGATGTTCTCGATCAACTTGAAGAGCAATTGGATGGGGAACGAAGAGGCGTGGAGTCGGTCAGACCGATCAGTACACCCGCTCCCGTTCCCACTCTTCCTCCGATTCCGCCATCGACCGTCCCGCTCGATACAGGCACGGTGTCGAGCGTTCCTGTCGCCAGCGCGGCTCCCAGCTATGTCGCTGATCCCCGACCGGTAACAGCCACGGTAGTATCCCCGATCACTGCTTCAGAAAAATCAAACGATAAGATCCATGCGCTGGACCGCGATTATCCGACAGAACAAGTACCTGCACCGAAGTTAGCGCCAGCGCGAACATGGACTCAATGGTTCAGTGCTTTCATGGAGGAAAGCAACATTCGCTGGGGCGAACTCGTGGGCGGTTTGCTTATCGTTTGCTGTTCGGTCGCTTTGGTCATCAGTTTTTGGGAAAATATCGCGAGTCGACCATGGCTGAAGTTTTCGATCTTTACCGGGATCAATATCGCTACGTTTAGCCTGGGGCTCTACGCGTGGCATCGATGGAAGCTGCCGACCACCAGCAAGGGCATTTTGGTGATCGGTATGATGCTGTTGCCCCTGAATTTTCTTGCCTTTGCATTATTCACGCTCGGCATGCCGTGGGATTGGTTCACGGTCGGGGGCGAAATGATCTCGCTGGCGATCCTGGGGTTATTGGCTTGGCAAGCAGCGCAGGTTTTGACTCCCTCGTGCGTTTGGGTTACTACGCTCACCCCGATAGTCTTTGCGGTGGCGAATCTGCTGGTTCGTCGCAGCGTTCACGAGGAAGCGACCCCTTCGCTGATGTACGCATGGGGGCTTGGTCTCTCCGGATTGTATGTTGCGGTTCATGGCCTGGCATGGCGACCACTGCTCAAACGTGCCGAGGGGCATTTTGCGCCTGTGTTGGAGTTTCTGGCGATCGCAACGTTCGGAGTTCTGTTGACAGGTGGCTTGCTTCTGCGTTGTTCAGAAGCACCGCTTGAGAGTTTCCGTCTATTGAGTCCGTTGCTGAGTGTGCTCGCGATTCCCGCACTATTGATCGCGATCGATATCGGTCGACGCGTCCCCAAGGGTTCTAACCTTGCGTTGCCGATGGTGTTGCTCGGTGCACTCGCGATTGGGTTGGGGGCAACAGCCATGGCTTTTTCATCACCCGCACCTGTTCGCATGATTGGGGCATCGGTCGGATGGCTGGTATTGGTCGGCGTTGCGTGGCTGCATGTTCGACAGGCTGGGCTCGGTTATCCGGTCTACCTCATCCTGAGCTTGATTCTTGTACTGGCGTGGTACGGATTCCAGGGCGATGTATCCTGGACCAATGAATCCGCACGTACCTTGATCCAAACTGTCGCTGCTCCGACGACAGGCTTTCTGTGGGTGGGTTGGAGCCTGGTTTGTAGTGCCATATCGATCGCTTTGGGGAGGTTGAAGTGGGAGGAATCCTCGCTCACGGCTCTGCGATCGGCAGCGATCATTGGCGTCGTTGGAACCATCGTATTGACGGCGTTTGGATTTGGACGCGAAGCCTACGCGAACAGTGTCGGCGCGGTTTATGCGGTGTATGCCTTAGCTTGCTTTGCGATCGGAGTGATCCGCAAAAAACCATGGGTCGAAGGAATGGGTGTCGCATTTCTTGCGGCCGCTGCAGTGCAAGTCATCGCTTTCGGCTGGACCGAATCTCATTGGATGGTTCGTACCTTTGCCTGCGTAGCGAGCGTGGCTACGGTGCTGATCGTGGTCCTGATGGTCAGAAAAATCACCGGGCAGCCCGCTGACAAGGATAGTATTCCGTCGAATGTCGCGATCATCTTTGTGACGATGACATCGTTGGTGACGCTGCTTTGGTTCTTCTTAGCGGAGTCTACTCAGTCTTGGAAGGATGGTCCTGCATTCGCAATCTCATTGGGTATTTACGCAACCTTGCTATGGTTCTTGTTTTCCTGGGTTCAACCCGATTCGAATATTTGGCGAATCACTCAATGGGCAGCGATCGTCTGCTGTGTGATGGAAATCGTATTGCGTTGCAAGTCATCGCACTGGTGGAATGATGGCAGCAATGGCTACCTGCATCCGATGTTTCTCCAGTATGTAGCGTTGGGATTGTTCCTGTGCGGGGCAGTGCTCGTTGCTCTACATGAGGTACTCCGTCGGTTACCTCAATCTTCTCACGGATCGTTCGCTGGCCCATTGCCATCGCTGCATGACAGCAGTGTTGCTCGTTACGCAGTCGCGACGGCAACGATCATGACTCTCGGGTTGCTCGCTTACGGCGCGACTCCCGGCGCGCTTCAGGAATTGATCCCTCGCGATGCTTTGGCGTCAACGGAAATCACTGCGTTCACGCAGGATGGCAAGATTGTCGAACGTTTGATTCCGGCTCTCAACGAACTGGAGCTAGAGGGGATTCCGCATGCCGCGACATCGTGGGGACGCAACAGCCGGGAATACCTTTTGTGGGGATTGCCTCCGGTTTGGGCGGTTTGGGGGATCGGCCTTGCGGGTCTGGGATTCGTTGGATGGAATGCAAGGCATAGCAATGGTAAATCGCAACGAGTGTGGCTGGGGCTTGGAGTCACACTTGCTCTTGCGCTGTGCTATCCGATCGCTTCACAATGGGAGTCGAGTGTCGCCGTCGCTTCCTCAGTACGTTGGTTGACGGCAGGGTTCTTCTTCATCATCAGCCTGGCATTATCTTTCTGGATCCAACGGGTCGATCGCGGGCAGGAACCGTATGCTACGCGAACATTCGCAAACTTCGACTATGTTTTTTCTACGATTTCCCTCAGCACTCTTATTCCTTGGATGACGATGATCGCGGTTGTTGCCGGATCCGTCCTGACGCAAGCGACATTCATGCCGTGGACTTGGTGGGTGTGGTCGATTACCGGAGTGATGGGATTGGTTGCCCTCTTTTTGGTCTTGGCTCAGTTCGGTGTTGGCTACAGCGACAATAATCACCAACCCCGTTCGGTAGCAGCTATCACCGCTTCGACGATGTTGGCGGCACCGCTTGTGAGTTGGATGATTTTCCAGATCGCAATTACCGTCATCGCCCATCCATTGACTGGTCCCAATCCCGATTCCTTTTTCGGCCGGATCGGGCTAGCCGGGTCGTACGCGATTCCGATCCTGTTGATTTCGGTAGCTTTGGTGAGTGTATCTGCAGCGAGACCGAGTCCCCACCTAGCCTTCATCTCGGCCCTGTTCCTGATGGTCACGGTCGTGGTCGGATACATGTTGATTCTCAAGTCCAACGGCGCGACAGTGGAGGCATGGATCGGTTTGGCGGCGGCTCTATCGGGAACGGCATCGATCTTCAGCATCATTTGGCGAGCGTATACGGCTCGCGATACACGCTCGGACGCTCTGCTGCATTGGTCGGGACGACCGGCTCGCTTGGTGCGAGATGAATGGCAAACCGCCCTCAGTCAGGTCAGTGCAGGATTCGTACTCGTAGGCTTGATCTCGATCGTTGGCGTTGTCTTGGTTCAACCGGCATCGATTTCGGGACTCTATTGGGCGTCGCTGGGAATACTTGTTGCAACAAGTATTTTGCTCGCACAGCGATGGATCCGACGCGATTTGTACGATTACTCGCCTTGGATGGGTGCAGCAGGTATCGCATGCATGGGACTCGTAGCCTCCGCATCGAGTTCGACCCTGTCTTCGCTTGGGTTTTCGTCGGTGGTTATGGCTCTGACGGGTTCGCTGATGATCGCCAGTTCGGCATGGCAATCGAAGAGTGCAACGCGTCGCACGAATCCGTTCGTTTTTTTGATCTGGATTATCGGGATTCTGGGATGCCTGTCTTTTCGGGTGTTCTTCGATAATGTTTTCCCGTTGGGAACATCTGCTGCCGTCGACTCGATACCCGTGTTGATTATGGTTGCGGCATGGGCTTTATCGATCGTCAATGCGTGGCTTCATCATGACCGTTGGAGTTGGCTGGTCAGTTTGCTCGTCGGTCAGTTTGCAAGCGCCTTCTTCGCGTTTCTGTATTGGAGTACCGTAGGTCCTCTGGTTACGGTTTTTCAAGACGCGATGTTTCTGCAACTGGCGGCCCTGGCTGTTTCATCGGGTCTAGGAACTGCGATTGGATTCAGTCGACGGGTTCGAATCCCGTTGATATTCGCAACGATTTGTTTGGTGCTGTTGAGCGGGCTTTGGCTTGCATATGCACTTCCTTCCTCTTCGGCTTCTCGCCTGTCGGTGTTTCCGCTCGGATCCTATGCGATAGCGATCGTCGCTTGTTTGTTGGCGGGCATGACTGGCTACTGGTCTACGCACTCTCGAGACGAGAATGCAACGGTCTACTTGAGTGGTCTGTGCGGGGTGGTTTGCTTGTTGCAAGCTTGGACTCCATCTTCGGTTTTACTGCTTTGGGTGACCACGGTATTTTTGGCAGCTTATTGCTTGGCGACGAGTTTCTGGTGGCGAGCTGGCAGGAAAATGCATGATGAAGTTGCCCGACTGGTTCGGCTTCCCCGACCTATCGAGAAACAGCCAGCGACCTCGGTTGTGATCATGAACATCTTGCTCGCTTTGTTGGTCGCTGCGATGGGGGTAGCGGCCCAATTCTTGCAAGAGAATCTCAATATTCGATTCACATGTTCCCAAGCGATTATGGCGACTACGTTTGCGGTAGGGATTTTGGCGCGCTATGTGACCCTGAAATCACGGCCTGTCCAGCTATTGGATGATGGCGACATGCGCGAATCGGGATCGGTGGCCATACGCATTCTGGCCCTTGCGCTCGGTGTGTTGTACGCCGTCACGATGTTCTGGCATATTCAACCGATTGGATCGACCACCATGCTGGATCGCATTGCAGTCGCCACACTCCCCCTGACTCTAATCGCTGCCAGTTATGGCTTTGGGTTGATCAAGTGGATGGGGCTCAAGCAAGATTGGGAACAAGCCGCTTTCCGCATACTACCGACGATCGTTGGCATGGCTATTGTGGGTGGATTGGTTTCGGTCGGGATGGAGTATTATCAATCGAAATCTGAACCAGGTTTTGTTTTCGCAAATTACCCGACGTTCAGCGTGCTTATTTCATTGATCTTAACGATGGTGCTGTGCATCGGTGCGGCGATGGTGCCAGGGCGTGATCCTGTAGGATTGTCAGAACGAGGGCGCGAGGCTTATGTCTATGCAGCGAAATTCGTTTTGATCTTACTCATTATCCACCTGCGTCTGGCCTATCCATGGTTGTTCACTGGTCTGTTGCAACAGATATGGCCGCTGTTGCTGCTGGTGATTGCCTTCGCGGGCCTGGGCGTAGCGGAATGGGCCGAGCGGCGAGGATGGAATGTCTTAGCCAATCCGCTTCGAAACAGTGGCGGCCTGCTTCCTATTTTGCCGGTTCTGGCTCCATGGCTTGCTGAGTCGCGAATTGATTACGGAGTCACACTGGTGACGGCGGCGGTGGGATACGGAGTATTTGGCTTCATGAAGAGGTCGCCGTTGTACATTACGGCCTGCGTCATGGCTGCCAACGGTGCGATCTGGTATTTACTCCATCGCAATCAATTTTCATTTTCCATGCATCCGCAGTTGTGGGTGATACCGCCAGCTGTGTGCGTTTTTGCGGCGGTCCATTTCATGCGTCATCGATTGAACACCGCACAACTGGCGACAGCTCGATATGCATCGCTGGGTGCGATCTATGTGGCTTCGACCAGCGAGATCTTCGTGCAAGGGATTGCAAAGGCCCCCTGGCTGCCGATCGTGCTAGCGGTTCTGTCGGTAATGGGAATCATGTTCGGTATCGCTGCACGGATACGATCGATGCTGTGGTTGGGATCGATGTTCTTGTGTGTGGCGTTGTTTAGCAT
>CAYXFO010000284.1:501-6191 GCA_964464255.1 uncultured Pirellula sp. | reverse complement strand
ATGCTGTAGGCTCCGCTGTTCCAGGCCAGCAACGAGTATGGTTCAGTCGCTCGCGCTACCCGAATGTTATCTCCAGGCCAATCGGATTCGGATCGCTTGTTGCCGGGGTGGTTGCGATTCGATTCGAGTACCGACCACAGGCCTTTTGCGTTTCCACGCAGTCGCTTGCTCAATCCGATCTCTCCCCGCGCTGCCGCTTGGTCGGAGAGGCTTGTCGCCTGTTGAATCTTGGCTTCCAACGAAGCAGAGATCGCATCGAGGATTTGCAAATCCTTCAGTGTTTCGCGAAGGCGTTGAGTTGCTGGCCCTGCCTCGATTCGCGGCAAGGGGAACACAAAACGATGCCTCCCCTGGGTGTCGAGCGAATCGAGGAGTCGCAATGCATCGAGCGATCCTCCCGTCGAGGTCCCCTGCGAAACGGTCTCGGCGGGCAGTTTGTCGAGAATATCACTCAAGTCGTTCGGTTCTTGTCCACTCACAGAAGCGGCGAAAACAAGAACCAGTGACGCGATTGTGAGTCGAGAAATCAACGCGGTTTGCGCCAAGGTCGATAGTAACCAATCTGCTCTAACGCCAAATAAACCTCTTCCAAGGTCTTCTCACCAAAATTTGCAATGCTTAGAAGGGTCTCCGGACTAGCATGCAACAACTGCCGTACCGTGAAAATGCCTCGCTCTTCCAAGCAATTGGTAGTCCGTACCTGAAGTCCGATTTCTGCCGTGCTGAGGTCCAGGTTTTGCTCCAACTGACGTGCTCGCTCGTCCGCCTGACTCATCGGAATGCGTGTCATACGATTCTCCTCCTGCCGCTACATGCGGCGAATCTAGTGACCGATGCTCGTGTTCGCCCACAGTGGTTCCTCCACTGTTTTCCCAAGCGATAACATTCCCTGCATCTGAATCGCAGTATAACGCAATCACACCGCTGACAGAAGCAATCCGGCACAATATTTACAGCCGCAACGCCCTCTTGCCATGCTAGCATTTGATTAAAATAAAGAGGAATCCAAAAACCCTAGTAGCGGACCCTACGAATGGCCCGGGTAAAGCCAAGGGAGGGGCTTTAAGCTGCGTTTTTCGATGTAATCACAACCCGAAACGTAAGTGAGGGAGGGAACTTCAACATTAGACCGAAGACTCTCGGAAAGCCTCTCCGTTCGAGTTGCTGCGCGTGCGAGTTGCCGAGACTTTGGGGCAGTAATATACTGATCGATCATGAAACACGAGGCGAATAAAGCTCCATCGAGGATCGCTCGCTTTCCGCTTGAGGATCCGTTCGGCCGACTTTGTATTGGCAACACAGTGGGTGGCCGCAGTGGCTTGGGCTATCTCTTCGTGTTTGGGCTGGCAAGCTGGCTCGTGGCGACCTGGACTCATTTGGGGCTAGGGCAGGAGACTGACCATGCCGCTGCGATCGAAGTGTTCGAGACAAGGGTTCGACCGCTTCTAGTGGAACGCTGTTTCGAATGCCACAGTGAGGAGACGGATCGAAGTGGCGGACTCGTTCTTGATTCTTTGGAGAGTATGCTTCGCGGAGGAGATTCCGGTCCTGCGATCACGCTTGCGCATCCGGAGGAGAGCTTGCTGTTGCGAGCAGTGCTCTACCGGGATCCTAAACTGCAAATGCCTCCCGACGCTAAATTGCCTGATGCGCAGGTCGGTCATCTTCGCGAATGGATCGCAGCGGGTGCTCCTGCGCCCTCTGATTTTCAAACAGGCAAGGCTATCGAAACCGTATCGAACGCTCTATCGGTGGATCGCGCTCGAGAGCACTGGGCCTATCGACCCATCTCGCGACCAACGATTCCGAACGTTGTTCCTTTAGCCCCCGAGGAAGCCCCACCGGAGTCGCCCATCGACGCGTTCCTCAGCCGTTTGCAGCGGACTATGGATGTTGCACCATCGGAGCGTGTGGACCTAACGACATGGCTTCGTCGATTAGCGATCGATCTGCATGGAATGAATCCTACCTATGAAGACATCCAGTATTGGGGATCCTTGGATCGTGCCTCGGGGGTCTCAGACAACGGGCTTGCAGATCGGGCTTTATTGCGTGAGCGTCTGATCGACTCGATGTTGGCATCGCCGCGTTATGGGGAACGCTTGGCGCGCCGTTGGATGGATGTGATTCGATATGCGGAGTCGTTGACTCTGCGAGGATTCGTATTGGGAGACGCCTGGCGTTACCGTCGCTATCTGATTGATGCGTTCGATTCCGATATGCCCTTTCTTCAATTCGTCGCCGAGCAGATCGCTGGTGATTTGATCCCTGCGGCGAGTATTGCCGATGCACAGCGTCAATGGTCGGCGACTACGGGTTTGGTTTTGGGAGACCATAACTACGAGGAACAAGACAAACTGCAACTGGAGATGGATATCGTCGATGAGCAACTCGAAACTATTGGAAAGGTGTTTCTTGCTCAAACAATCGGATGTGCGCGTTGCCATGACCACAAGTTCGATCCGATCCCGACGAGCGACTACTACGCGCTGGCAGGCATCCTGAAAAGCTCCGTCGCGGTCGAGCACGAAAACGTCTCCAAATGGATCCGCATGCCTCTGCCATTGGACTCGGATACGGAACGAGCCTTCGCGGAGGCCACCCTCAGAAAGAAAGAACTCGAACAGTCGATCGCGGCTATTCGCAAGCGATGGGAGAGCAAGCCCACCGGCGCTCGCATCGCGAAGAATTCGGACTTCCCAGGTGTTGTGGTCGACGATCAGCAGGCTCGCAAGATCGGAACATGGCAGCCCTCGGCTTCGGTGAAAGCCTATGTCGACGAAGGATACCTTCACGACTTGAACCAGTCCCGGGGTGAGAAGACCGTCACGTTTGAACCGAGTCCCCTACCACCCGGGAGTTACTCGGTTCGCATCTCCTACGCCCATGGCGAAAACCGCAGCAGCAAAACGCTGATTCGCGTATCGAGCGCTGATGGCGAATCGGAATTTCGCATCAATCAAAAACAACCTCCCGCCGACGATGGTTTATGGCAAACTCTAGGAACTTTCCGATTCGAAGCGGGTGGCCAAGCCTATGTCATTGTCAGCAACGAAGGAAGCGATGGGCATGTGATCGCCGACGCGATTCATTTCCTGCCCGAAGGACAATCTCTTCAAGCCAGTCAAGCTCAAACAGAAGACGAACAAGCGGCCGAAGCATCGCAGCGTGCCGCAGCTCTTCAAGACAAAGAGCGGATGGAGCAGGAGTTGAAGATCGCAACCAAGTTTCTGGACTCTCGACCGATGGTCCAATCGCTCAAGGCTGCCAAGACACCGAGCGATATTCCGATTCACGTTCGCGGATCGGTCCATCGACTCGGGCATGTGGTGCCGCGAGGTTTCCTCAGTTGCATCGATGCCCATGAACCGCAGCTCAAGGAACGATTGACGATTGCATCGCAAGACAATGGTCGATTGGAATTGGCGCGTTGGCTTGTTGATGATGCCAATCCATTGACCCTTCGCGTGGCAGTCAATCGATTATGGTCTTACATGATGGGGACAGGGTTCGTTCGGTCGATCGATAATTTCGGTACGACCGGGGACTCTCCTGCCGATCCCCAAATTCTCGATTGGCTGACGAACGAGTTTCGGGTATCGGATGGCTCGACAAAGAAACTGCTCCGATCCATCGCGATGTCGACTGCTTATCAACGATCTGCTTATCGATCGGAAACAGCTCGAGATCGCGATCCCGAGAATCGATCGTTCGGTGTCGCTCCTCTCCGGCGACTGGATGCCGAATCGTTGAGGGATTCCATCCTTCAGGCAAGCGGAGAATTGACGCTGTTGACTCGCGTGGAGTCCACCATTCGGTCCGACGTTAAGGATGATTATCGTTACGAGCATCGAGGTGGATTGCGATCGGTGTATCAACCTTGGTTCCGTAACTCTATGCCTCCACTGATTCGCGAATTCGATGGTGCGAACCCAAGTTACTCGACCTCCCAGAGGGATCGAAGCACGATCGCAACTCAGGCATTGACCCTGATGCATAACCCCTGGGTGGTCGCGCGTGCGAATGCTGCTGCACAGCGTTTCGCTTCATCGAACTTCGACGACCAAGCAATTTCCGCCATCTTCCGAAGTACCCTGGGGCGGGATCCCGAGCCTGCGGAATGGGAGTGGGCCGATCGAGTTCTCCAGGAGGAAAACCTAACGGCTTTGGTTCAGCACCTGTTTTCCTCGATCGACTTTCGATACGCACCATGAGTCATCGCCGCGCTTTCTTGCAACAAACCGCATGTGGCTTTGGCAGCTTGGCCGCGGCGAGTTTGTTGGCCAAGCAGACGTTCGGCGACCTGCACCATACCCCGCGAGCAAAACGAGTCATCTTCCTGTTCATGCAGGGGGGAGTAAGCCAAGTTGATTCGTTCGATCCGAAGCCTTTGCTGGATACCCAAGACGGCCAGATGATGCCGTTCGACGATTCACGCGAATTTGCGAACACCAGAAAACTCGGCTCGAATCAACGGATCATGAAGTCCCTTTGGGGATTTCGTCAGTACGGGCAATGTGGTCGCTCAGTGTCCGAACTCTTTCCGCGAATGGCCGAGCATGTGGACAAGATGGCAGTCATCCACAGCATGCACACCGAAGGAATCGCACATGGTCCGGCGACCTTGTTTCTGCACACCGGCTCTTTGAATGCGATTCGCCCGTCGATGGGAGCGTGGACACTCTACGGCTTGGGATCGGAAAACGAGAATCTACCCGGCTTTATTTCTATCGCACCATCCATCGGCAATGGAGGCCCTCGAAACTATGGTGCCGCGTTCCTGCCCGCCCGATTTCAGGGCACACCGATTGGATCAGCGAATCGAAGCGAATTGGGTATTGCGGACATTAGGCCCCCGAAGGAACCCACAGGTGCGAGTTCGGACTCTCCCTGGAAACGGCAGCAAGAATTACTCCGCATTCAACAGCAACGCTTGAGGACCGAGGCTCGGATCGGCGAGACCGACGAATTGGATGCCTTGGTTGCCTCGTATGAACTCGCAGCCCGCATGCAATCGGCAGCCCCGGAATTGTTTGATCTGTCTGCCGAGACCGAAGCAACACATAAAATGTACGGCTTGGATAACCCTGCAACGGAGCGTTATGGAAGACGCTGTTTACTGGCGCGACGATTGTGCGAAGCCGGGGTGCGGTACATTCAAGTCAACTATGGTGACGATTCCGCCAATCCTGCATGGGACCAGCATTCCAATCTTCCCAAGCATGCGGAACACGCTCTTGCAGTCGATCAACCCATCGCGGCGCTGTTGACCGATCTGGCACAGCGCGGACTCTTGGAGGACACGCTGGTTTGGTGGGGTGGTGAGTTCGGCCGAACTCCGTACGCTGAAAAGAATGGAACGGGACGCGATCATAATCCAGGAGGCTTCACTGTTTGGCTCGCGGGTGGTGGCGTTCGAAGCGGAATCGCATACGGCGAGACAGATGAATTCGGCCATCGGGCTGTAGTCAACAAGGTCCATATGCATGACTTGCATGCAACGATTTTGCACCAACTAGGCATCGACCATGAACGGTTGACCTATCGCCATGCAGGCCGCGACTTCCGTCTTACCGATGTCCACGGCCGCGTGGTGCGTGGGCTACTCGCCTAAGCATTTTTCCGCTGCACCTCTCGCAACAGTGACAAGCTGAAGCATCGGAGCGTTTACTTGATCTTGCTCGCGTTCC
>CAYXFO010000284.1:0-491 GCA_964464255.1 uncultured Pirellula sp. | reverse complement strand
ACCAAATGAGATCATGCGGGCGACGCAAACTTCCTTCATCGCGGTTCGCGCAGGCTTCAGATAGTCGCGAGGGTCGAACTTATCCGGCGATTCAAAGAGGACCTTGCGAATCGCGCCGGTGATCGCCAATCGGCAATCGGTATCGACGTTGATCTTGCGAACACCGCTCTTGATGCCTCGTTGGATTTCTTCGACGGGCACGCCCCACGTTTGTTTGATTTTGCCACCGTACTGGTTGATGATGTCTTGCAACTCTTGCGGAACCGAGCTGCTGCCGTGCATGACTAAGTGCGTGTTGGGGATCCGCTTGTGGATCTCTTCGATACGGGACATCGCCAGCACTTCGCCGTCGGGCTTGCGTGTGAACTTGTAGGCTCCATGGCTGGTGCCGATCGCAACGGCCAGAGCGTCTACGCCAGTCTCTTCGACAAAGCGTTTGGCTTCGTCGGGATCGGTCAGGAGTTGATCATGGCTGAGCACTCCTTCCGCAC
>CAYXFO010000283.1:0-6191 GCA_964464255.1 uncultured Pirellula sp. | reverse complement strand
AACCTTGCCATAGCGATTCATTTAGCAGTACAAGGGCTGCGAGCATCCGACCGAATCGAGCGTGTGGTCCTCCCCAGGAAATGCTCGGTCCGCATTCCATCAGGACCATCGCACGGCGGCAGCATGCTCCCCGATATGCTCGAAGCATGTGGAATCCCCGTGCGCGAGATCGGTTCGAATCGAGAGTGCCTGGCGTCCGATTTCGATCGCTGTCTCGATGCAGCGAAGCAACTTCTTCTGCTGACGACATGTGGAACTCGGGACGCTTCCTACCAAGCTGGAACTGCCCGGGCTCACGAGAACCATTGCCTCGTTGCCGAAGTCGCGTTCGATGCCTCGCTGCATGACTTGATGGAGCTTGGAATTGCATCCAGCGCGTTGAGTCGTCGCTGGGATCATGGTCCCGATCTCATCATTGTGCCCGGCAACTATCTCTTGGGAGGACCCGAATGCGGGGTGCTCATCGGCAAGAAAGAGATCATCCAGTCGATTCGCAAATTGGCCGAAGGGACCGGCATGCTTGCCTCGCGCGCGACTCACTTGTTGCTCGCCGATGCGATCAGCCATGCCCAAACGCGCGAGGCATGGAACACCACTCCTGTCGGCGCCATGCTGAGCAATTCTCTCGCGAATTTAGAGAACCGTGCCAAGCGGATCGCTGCACAGTGCGATACTCCCGATGCGATGGTCAAAGTCGAATGCGCTACTCAAGCCTGCAAACTAGGAAGCGGCGTCTGGCAAGATGTCGATATGCAGAGTGCGGTCTTGCGTGTCTCTCCGAAAGAGGGAATCACCACTTCACAGATCGCTGAAAGATTGGCGCATCACACTCCGGCGATCTGGGGAAATGTCCTCTCGGATCATGTGGATTTGATTCTTCGAACGGTCGATCCTGCCGAAGACAGTGTGATCGTTTCGGCACTGTGCGGACTAACTTCCGAACGCGAAGCCCCGAGCGAAATCAACGATGCAGAATAAGCCTTGGATCCAACTGAGCCCCAACGATCACTGCATCGTTGCCCTGCGACGCTTTGCCAAAGGGGAAGCGATCGATTTGCACGATGGATCACCTCCGGTCGTCGTTCGGCAAGATATTCCTGCGGGCCACAAACTGTCGAGCTCCGAACGCTCCCCCGGCCAAGAAGTATTCAAGTACGGTTGGCCGATCGGTGTGGCAAGCCAGCCGATCTCGCGAGGAGATCACATTCACGATCACAATCTTCGCTGTGAGCATGCGCTCGACTACACCGGCCTTGCAACGCAAACTCCGGCAGCGCCCGAACCGATCCCTGACAAAACATTTCAAGGGTATGTGCGCAGCGACGGTCGTGTGGGGACGCGAAACTACATCGCGATCATCTCGACCGTGAACTGTTCGGCGGGAGTCTCCGGTGCGATCGCGAGGCAATTTGATTCGGAGGCCCTGAAAGATTTCCCGAACGTTGATGGTGTGGTCGCATTCAAGCACGATAGCGGTTGCGGCATGGCTTATGAGGGGATCAAGCATCGCACGCTGAGCCGCGTTTTAGGAGGCATCGCCAGACACCCCAACATCGCCGCGTATGTACTGATCGGTCTGGGATGCGAGCAGAACACGCTGGGCCATCTCCAAAAGAATCAAAAGCTCGTCCAACTGCCAGGTATGCGATGGCATTCGCCCGACGGCCGACCGCACGTTCAAGATGTACCCGTGCTATCGATTCAGGAAACGGGTGGAACGCGAGCGACCATTCGTCGGGGTGTCGAGTTGGTTCGCGAGTTGCTACCCCAGGTCAATGCCATGCAGCGCACGACCGTGCCAGCAAGTGAATTGGTGTTGGCGACCAAGTGCGGAGGTTCCGACGGCTACTCAGGAATCACCGCGAACCCAGCGCTGGGTGTTGCGGCGGATCGCGTGGTCGCATGTGGCGGAATCGCAATTCTTTCCGAGACTACGGAACTCTACGGCGCCGAGCAACTCTTTACCAAGCGAGCTCAATCCGAAGCGGTCGCACGGAAACTGCTCGACAAACTGCAATGGTGGAGAGAGTACACCGAGCACTACGGCGAAGACATCGACAACAATCCATCGATCGGAAACAAAGCGGGTGGCTTGACGACCATCATCGAGAAATCGCTTGGCGCGGCGAGCAAGGGCGGGTCAACCGCACTGCAGGATGTTGTCGAGTATGCAGATACCATTCGAGGAAAGGGGTTGGTCATCATGGATGCGCCCGGCTTCGATCCCGTATGTGTTACGGGCATGGTCTCCGGCGGCGCCAATGTCGTCGTGTTCACGACCGGCCGCGGTAGTTGCTTCGGTTGCAAACCCGCTCCGAGTATCAAAGTAGCCACGAACACCCCTCTCTTCGAACGGATGCCCGAAGACATGGATCTCAATATGGGAACGATCCTCGATCAGGAATCGATCGAGCAAGCTGGAGATCGCATGTTCGACGCGATCCTCGAAACCGCTAGCGGTAAAAAGACCAAGAGTGAGTTGCTTGGTTATGGCGATGACGAGTTCACCCCTTGGGCAATCGGCCCCACCCTTTAGTGCAAATCATGACCCATACAAAATCGCTTGCGGAACTTCAGGCGTTGGTCGATGCCTTTGCACAAGAAAGGAACTGGGAACGATTTCATGCTCCCAAGAATTTGGCGATGTCGGTTGCAATCGAAGCAGCCGAACTGATGGAGCACTTTCAATGGACCGAAGTCCGAGACGAAGTACCTACTGCACAGATCACCGCGATCGGCGAAGAGATGGCAGATGTGCTTGCGTATCTGCTTCGCTTAGCAAGCGTCCTGGAGATCGATCTACCGCAAGCGTTCCAGGCCAAGATGCTCAAGAACGCGATCAAGTATCCGGTGGATTCGACATCCAAGCAGTGATAGAACCGCTTGCCTTAGGTAGCAGGTTCGATCGAGGCGCTCATGCTTCCCTTCGATCGCATGCTATGGGGATCCCGTCCGTAAGCCTTGATCTGATCCCGCTTCAGTTCCGCATGCTCGAGGGTGGTCGTCAAGCAAATGGCTCGGCCAGTCGTGTCGACTTGTTCCGCGAGTTTGCGACTTTGCGTCTCGGACATGTGAAACAACTCTTGCATCATCGCGATGACGTATGCATACGTATGCTCGGGGTCGTCCCAAAGGATGACGTGGTATCGCGGTTGACGCTTGGGCTTGGATGCGGATGCCTGCTGCTCGACTTCTGGCTGGGCAACGGCGGAATTGGATGAAGACATGGCGAGAATCGACTCCTAGAACACTACCTGTTTGCAAGCGGCGCGAAAGCAATCCCATCTCTCCCGCACAACCGCTACAAACAAGCTATATTGTATGCGTAGAACCGACTGTTTTGGCAAGCACTTTCCCTATAAATCCTTCAATCCATCATGACCGACTTTGCCAGCCTCGATCGCTATCTTGAGAATAATCGTCAAACTCACCTCGAACAGCTCTTTGAACTGCTGAGAATTCCCAGTGTTTCCGCCGACAGTACCAAGCGGGCTGAGATGGACCAGGCTGCCCAATGGGTGGCGGATCGATTGTCGCGAGCGGGGCTCAAGACGGAACTGATCCCCGGCGATGGCCCCTCTTTGGTGTACGCGGAAACCCCACCGGTACCCGGCCAACCGGTTGTGTTGGTGTACGGCCATTACGATGTCCAGCCCGCCGACCCGCTCGATCTGTGGAAGAGTCCTCCGTTTGAACCCGTGATCCGAGACGGAAACATCGTGGCTCGAGGCTCCACGGACGACAAAGGTCAGATGCTGACCCACGTCTTGAGCGTGCTCGCGTGGCATGCCTGCGGGATGAAGTTGCCGTTGCAAATCAAGTTCCTCATCGAAGGCCAAGAGGAACAGGGGAGCGAAGTGCTCGAAGCCAAACTCCCGGAAATTGCCAAGCGATTAGAGTGTGATGTGATCGTGATCAGCGATTCTTCGCAATATGCCAAAGGCCAGCCAGCCATCACCTACGGTTTGCGGGGTATCGCCTACTTCGAGTTGCGGGTCCACGGTCCCAAGGCAGACTTGCATTCGGGTTCATTCGGAGGTGCCGTCACCAACCCAGCGTTGGCACTGGCTCGCATCCTGACCGAAATCAAAACTCCCGATGGCCGAATTCAGTTGCCCGGTTTTTACGACTCGGTTGTTCCGCTGGAGGAATCGGAACGAGCCATGTGGAAGAGCCTGGGATTCTCCGATGAGAAGTTCGCCGAACAACTGGGGGTGTCGGCCCTGACCGGCGAGGTCGGGTACAACACACTCGAGCGTCGATGGGCGAGACCAACGTTTGATGTCCATGGATTGCTCGGCGGCTATCAAGGGGAAGGGGGCAAAACCATTATCCCATCCTGGAATGGCGCCAAGATAAGCTTTCGATTGGTCCCCAACCAGGATCCAAAGACCGTAGGGCAGCAACTCCGCGCCTTCTTGAAGGACCATACGCCACCCGGAGTTCGCGTGGAAGTCATCGACTTGCATGGTGGACGCGGAGTTGTCGTCAATCCAAACTCTCCCTACATGCAGGGGGCGGTCAAAGCGGTGGAAGAGGGATTCGATGTCAAACCGGTCCTGATCCGCGAGGGAGGTTCCATCCCGATCGTCGCACAGATGGTCGATGCCCTGCATTGCGACGTACTATTGATCGGATGGGGCCTCGACGACGATGGAGCCCATAGCCCCAATGAGAAATTCTGTTTGGAGGATTTTTATCGTGGCATCCGCGCCAGCAGCCGACTGTGGCATCACCTCGCTCAATCGGTGGTGGCATAACTCACCAACGTTACGCTCCGCATACCCATACGTTCCCAGAACTCATGTCGGATTCTGGTTGATCTTCGTTGCGTGTTGGTGCGGTTGCGGAGTGTTGGCTGACGCGGGGGAATCGGTATTTGATACTGCACATTTGCGGGATCGCACCAAGTGCGTCGGCATCTTTCTTGGCCGCGATGCCCAGCATGCCTTTCTCGCAGTGCGCCGCGCGGCGGTAGGTGAGGCCAAGGGCTCGATTCGCTCGTACCTCAACAAAGCCGACGAAGAGGAAAAGGTCGCATACCAGCAGCTTCGCGACCGCACGCAGGCCATGTTGCAGGAACCTGATCACGACGAATATCGCTTTCTTCTGGAACAGGAACTCGATCGAGCCTCGCGTTGGCTCAGCGGCGAGGGGAGGAACCCATCGGAACTTGTGATCCTCTCCATCCCGCTCGGAGATGTCATCAAATGGGAAATCGCCGGGCGCGAGAACCATGCGCTGGCGACTTGGGCTTGGCGTAAACAACTCGATGCACCGGAGTTGATCGACGCAAACAAATTGCGGGAACTCTTGCAACAAGCGAACGTCGACTGGAAGCAGGACCTGCCGGACCTGGGTTCCCGATTTCAAGCCATGCCGCAAAACGGAGATGAGTGGCGGGCCAGGATGGCGATCGTTCGCTATTCCCGCGACCGTGAGATCGAATTCCAAGGGACCGCGGGCATGATGGTCCGCGTCGGCGATCGCAATGCTCAAGCCGACATCGGCAAGCTTCTGGCCCAAGGTGTCCAGCAGCAATCACAGGATTTGCTGGGTGAGTTGCTCGATGGCCGCAAGGCCAAGCGCCGCGATTGGTTGGAGTCCTGCCGAGAGATGCTCAAGGAGGAACGGGACGACTACTTCCGCGCTTCATGCATGGAGCAAGAAGGGGTTGGTGGCGACGGCTTTGTGGAATCCGTCTTTGTTGTCCGCTTCGGCAATGACTGGAAACCTATTTGGAAATCGAAAGTACCGATCGATATCCGATCGGTTCCTGACACGACACAGAAACAGGTAGAAAACGATCCGCAGATTCGGTCGTTGTTGACTCTCGTAGAGTCACTCGGCGTCGGCTCGAAGGATGTAGTCGACCGCGCGGTCAAGATGGGAGCCGCGACGATGCAAGCTCAATCGCAGGTCAATCAGCAGTTTGAGTTCTTTCGTCAGCGACACCAGCATCGCCTCGATATCCCAGTGCTCCGTTGGGACGTCACCTCTCCGGACAGGAGTCCGAGGCGCTGATGGAGAAGGATACGCAACGATTGGTTCCCCTCGTACCACGGACTTCCAGTCCGTTGTCTGCCGCGACGACCGACTGGGAAGTCCGTTGTACAAGTGAAGCGTTAGAGCGGCTGCCCAATGCGGGATGCTTGCGAGTATGCCAGGCTAAACCGATGCGGTGGAAAGAG
>CAYXFO010000282.1:0-6259 GCA_964464255.1 uncultured Pirellula sp. | reverse complement strand
GTTTGGTCGAGAATGTCGGCGGTCTCTCCATAATCAACGATTCCTGCGCCGAGCATGAATCCGATTTCGCGTGATGCATCGATATCGAGGGGCAAGAGGCGAATATCGGTGGGAGCGGAAGTGAGTTGCGGAAATTTGAATTCGCTGGTTTCCTTGCCGTCGCGGTCCACCTTCTTCGGGAATCGAATCGATTTTTCGGGGAGGAGAGCCGGAAGAAAGCCACCCGACGGTCCGCTGAGCGCAACGGCTTGAAGAGCCATGCCATCCTTCATGCCGCCAGCGAGTTCGATCAGTTCCCCGAGGGAAATACCGCAGGGGACTTCGTAGACTCCAGGTTGATTGAGATCTCCGCTGATGGAGAACAATCGCTTGCCTCGAGCGCGATTTTTACCGGCATACTTGAACCATAACCCGGCCTTGTCAATCTCCCCGTCGGACGCACTTGATTTCTCTTTTTCGAGATCTTCGCTTTTGGGATCTCGCAGCAGAATGGATGGTACCCAAGCGAAGGTTTCGACGTTGTTCAGGATCGTCGGTTGATCGTAAAGGCCGTTGGTTTGTAGTTCCGGCGGGCGATTGCGCGGTTCGGAGCGTTTTCCTTCCAAAGCCTCGATGAGCGCGGTTTGTTCTCCGCAGACATAACCACCTGGGGACACAAATACCTCCAAGCGAAACGAACGACCACTCTGATAAATGTTCGCGCCGCATGCTCCAAGGGACTCGGCTTGAAGGATTGAGCTACGCAGTTTATCGATCTGCTCTTGGTATTCGTGCCGAATGTAGATGTATCCTTGTTTGGCACCGCTGATGAGTGCGGCGAGCGTCATGCCTTCGATCACCAAGTGGGGTGCCCCGAGCAGGATGTCTCGATCCTTGAACGTGCCCGGTTCGCTTTCGTCTGCATTGCAAACGACATACTTGGCTTCCCCCACAGCCGTACGGGCTTCATCCCACTTGCTGAAGGCGGGAGCGCCTGCCCCACCCATGCCGAGCAAGCCAGCGGTTTTGAGGGCTTGGATGACTCGTTCCGGACTCGGGTCCTGAAGATATTTTTTCACTGCCGAATAAGGAGCGATCTTCTTGTCGCCAGTCGGACGATAGCAGTCGATTTCACCCCAAGCGATCGTGGCCTGAGCCGTCACCATATCGGTATCCGGGGTCGGTTTACCTCCTTCCAGGATCTTCTGTACGATTTCCGCGTATTCCTCAACCTCCCGCCCGACATAGAGATCCTGGCCATGCCCGGCACCTTCGACGATCATCACCGGAGCTCGATCGCAACGACCCAAGCACGACGCTTCATGGATCTCCAAATGCTCTTCACCGAGTTCCTGGGCGAGCGCATGCATGTGGTCGGTCACGTCGACCGACCCTCGAAGACGACAACTCATGTCGCGGCAGATAGCCACCTGGCACGTCGAGGGCTTGGATCTGCGATAGTGAGGAAAGAAACTGACCACATCCTGAATGACCCGCAGAGGTTCCCCGACCTGAGTTGCGATGCGCTGGATCTCGGAGTCGCTGACAAATCCGAACTTGTGCTGCACTTCTTGCAGCATCTTGGCGATTCGCGTGCCAACCTGACGATCCACTAACGATTTCATGGCTTGGGTCCAAGCTGTTGCTGCAATGATTGACGATACTTGGAAAGAGCGTCAGGTCGAAACCACTCGGTGCTCTCGTATGCGGGTAACTCAGTAAGTGCATTAAAGCGGCGCGGCGTGCCAAAGAATCCTCTCTCAGGAGCGTTTTCAATCTTCGCAAAATTCTCGTTGTTCCAGCCAAGAGAATCGGAGAGCATTCGGGTGGTGGTCGCCCACTGTGCCCCCTGCTCCCAGGATGTCACCTTCGACTGATCTTCCAGCAAACTTCTCAACTGTTCGCGCAGAAGAGTTTCATCGGGAGTCACGGGAGTCTCGATCGCGAGTTTGCACAGGTCGATCATTGTTCGTGTTTGCTCAAGTATGACCTTTGGATCGGGGAAGCGGCTTTCCATATTACTTTTGAGAGCGGAGTAGGCGCTGCGCCAAGGTTTCACAAACTTCTCGTCGTCGGCCCCTGGCCAAGCGAGTTCGATTCCCTCCAGATACCATTCATCCCAGGTGTATGCGTTGGAGGAACGGACCTGTTGCCGCCAGGATTGCGAATCGATTTGATGATGGCAGTTGGAGCAACTGTACTCGGTGAGTTCAGGCCATTCATGGGGAGTGGATGACGCACCGTCCATGGCGCGCTTGGCGCGGTCTTGCAGCAACTCCAGGCGAACTTGTGCGGAAACGAGTTTCCCAACCCGCCATCGCTCATACGGGGGAAACTTCTTGTCTCTTTCGAGATCTTCGTTCTCCTTCTTCATATCCCAATGTTTCAAGTAGCGTTCGAGATAGTGTTCAAAATCGAAGTAGGTCGGAGGATGCCCTGCGGCCATCAAGCGGTGATCTACCTCGCGATCTTGCAGGCCCGGACCGCGATTCAATTCTCCAACGTGGCATGACGAGCACATTTTCGCTCGCTCGACGAGCGATTTCATGTTGCGGCGAAGCGTGCCTTCGAAGCGTTGACTGCCTCGGTCTGTCGTGTCAGAGTAGTGTTCCTTACCCCATGCGTTTGGTGGACCATGGCAAACAAAACAATCTACCCCATGTTCGATGATCTGCGAATCGGGCGTAGTTTCGTTGGCATGACAGGATACACACTGCTCCCGAAGTATTTTCTTGTATTCCGGCGAGGCAACGTCGAGCGTTCCATGGGATAGGCTCGCAACGATCCGTTGCGAATCCTTGCTGAGCAGTTTGCTGTATGCTTGTGAGTGCGGATCATTTTCCCAGCGAGAGAAGACTCGTTCCCATGCGGAAGCACCGCTGTCTACCCCGTGACATCTCTTGCAACTATTGATTGATAACTCAGGTCCGTTCTGGCTCGAGGTTTCGGACGATGACTGTTGGCCAAAGGCAGTTTCGCCGTGCATGTGGCATGTAAGCCAACCAAAACCCGCGACCAGGACGAAAAACCCGGTCTTGGTTAAAAAGCTCACGTTCATTTCGCGTACTCCGAGTGTCATTGCGAAGAGCCAACCTACTGGAGCCATGGCAATCTGCTAGCTAAGGACGCCCAGGGACGTTCGAGAGAGGCTGACTGTTGCGATTTTTGGGCCCCTTGTCCTTCGTTCCCGGGATCGACATGATAGCGATGGCAGTCGGTACAGTCCGCAGATGCGACGTTTGGGTTTGTCTTTTCTGCTTTCGCGCGATCATCGGTCGCTTCGATGTGACACTCCCGACATTTCTCTAGTCCGCCAATCATGATTTGGCGGGTTTCGGCAACAGAGTCCACAGGACCGTCAGAGGTCTTGTAGGACTCTTTGTGACAGTGGATACAACCGATCATCAAATGCTTGCCATGGTTGAAGGACGCATTGTCCAGCCATCGGATCTGAACATTTGGACGGACAACGACATCCGGACTGTCTTTCGGCGCAGGGCTATGGCAAGTGACACAGTAATCCGACACGAAGGATTCGTTTAATCTCGAAAGTCGTTTTCGGTCCTCTACTCTCTCCTTAACCTTGGATTCCAGGTCGGAGGGATCCTTGGCGATTTGCTGCGCATCCTCATAGTCCTCGATCAAGAATGCTTTTCCACTTTTTCGAAGCTCCGCGATCGTTTGTTCTTTGTTGAGACCATGCGTCAGATTATCCCTAAGGGCATGGCAAGCGATGCAATGCTTTTCAAAGTCGACGGGCTTGTAAAGCATATGCTCTGAGTCTGGCTTAACGAAGTTTGCAGGAATCTTTGGAACGCTTAACTCGATGCCTTCCAGCCCTTGGATCGGGTTGTCGCGTTCGTGGCAATCGGAACAGGTCAGTTGAATCAATCCGTTTGCATCCTCTCTCGCGCGGTACATCTCTTGAAATTTCGGGTCGGTCAGGGACCGATACTTTTTCGCAGTTCGATCCCCCGGCGTTCCCGGTTGGCCCGGGCGCATGTGTTGAATATGGCTGAACTTAAAGGTCTGCGGATCAGGCTTGTTTCCGCCAGGAGGCAACGGGTTCTCAAACGGAAGTATTGGATGTTCTTTGTTGAAGTTCGTAGCAACGATGTGTGGTGGATTGGAGGTGCTGGATGTCGCGAGGTCCGCATGGCAACGCGTACACTGCGAGTTCGCCACTTCATTGAGGTTTCGATCCTTGCCAAGATGCTCCTGATGACAACCGCTGCAACTTTCCTTTGCAAGGACTTCAGGAATGGTCTTGCTCTTGAAGTGATCGATTACTTTCTTGTTTTTTTCTTGATGGCAGTTCCCGTTGCATGTTCCATTGGTGATCTTCACCATCTCCGGGTGGCTTCCCCAAAGCGCTTCGGATCGGATGGGTGTCAATGGCTGATGGCACTTCTCGCAACCGTCGTTGCTGAGACTATGATGCGCTTTGGACAGTTCGCCGGTGCTGATTTGCTGTTTAGCGCCGGGGGTTGCTGAGAACAGCCAGCCTGCGTAGAGAAGCCCGACAACGAGGCCGACGAGTCCCAAAACTCGCTTCCAAAAAATATTCGGGTCGGGCAAGCTATGGTAGGACCTCGAAATGCGTTGGGCTCTTTGCTTTCCAGTGAGAGACATAGCAGTGTCCGAAGGTGATTGGGGTGAATGATCCTAGGATCGGTTACATGTAGCGAAGGGCCAAAATGATGTGAGCGAGCAACAGCACAGCGAGCATCATGCTGACCGAAGCGTGAAACGCGATCCAACTGTGCAGCCATCGGTGGGCGCGTCGCTGAGCATCCCACTGATGCCGCTGCTCGACGAATCCCTGAAGTTTGTCCAAGATCGGTTTTGCATTCGGCGAGCAGGCGCTGCGTAGCATACCGAACCAATCGAGGGTTTTCTGGACCGTTTGAATGGGTGAATTTCCCATGGGTGCTTTTTGCCCTTTGGGGGGCGGCAGCGCGGGTATGTCTCGCAGCAGAAACGGCTCGATCACTGCGGCGTATTGTTTCCAAATTTCGATGCGGTCCGCCGGCGAAAAATCCCCGACAACATCGGCTTCAAAAAGAGTTCTCTGGGGATCGCGGCGCTGTCGAGAACCGACCAAGATGGCCTGGACCTTGCCATCGACATCGCGCTGCGTACTCGCACCCACCAACTCCGCAGCAATCGCATCGAGGTTGGTTAATCGGGTGGACGCTTGGCTCGGTTTGGTACCTAATGCAACGGTGAGCATGCGTCGGGCTTCGAGTGCGTTTTGCGTCGAGACGTCATCGATTTGGCCTGGAATGGTTTCGTGGGGAAGGCTACCGAGCATCCACTTGGGGATCAAAATCTGCATGATCCATCCATATATACCGCTGAGGAGCACAAACGCTAACAGGCTCATCAACACCGTGGTGAACGTGCCGCCGAACCGATACCCCGAGTGGATAAATGCGAGAGGTCCGGTGGCCAATCCCAACCATAGATGGTAAGCCATCCAAATCTTCGTGCGGCCCAACTTCCAGCGTCGCATTCTCTTGCGAGGCCAAAGAAGAATCTCGAAGTAGATGATCCCAGCGGCGATGGAGCCGACTACCAATCCAGACAACGAGCTACCGGACACATAGTTCCGCGCTCGAAGGGATTCGGAGCACTGCCACAGCCCCCCTATCACAATCAAGACAACGGCTAAGACCACGGGCCCGGCGTGCAATTTGAGCTTGCTGGTCAATAACACGATGAACTTGGGGTGAGAAGCAAAGGGTGTCGATACAGGAACGAGATCCTGGGAGCCGATGTTTTAATTGACTAGCTGTGGAAAGTCAAATTTACCAACATTTTTTAAGGGGATGGGGCGCGAATCTCGGCGATGAATCGATGGTTAAGATTTCGATTTCGCAGTCCAGACCGGAGTGAAATTGGGAGAAGGAGATACCACTTCGTTGACGGAGCGGACCAGCATCAACATCGACGGGCCATCCGATGGAAATTGTTGGATCAATTCCCCGAACGCCCGCACGGCTTCACGGAAGTTTTGATTCTCGTAGAGGGCGAGAGCTGCTTCGTACTTTTGGACAAGCTCCGTTTGTTCGGGTCCATCGGTGCTCATCAATTCGAACAGATCGATCGCCTCCTCCATTCCCAACACGGTCGCCTTGCTCAATCGACGGCGAAGCAGATCCGGAGGTAGGCAATTGGCGGTCGCGTGATCGATCAGTGCGGTGACACCCCACTGGCCGGTAAGGCCTTGCAGGCGACTACCCATGTTGACCGTCTTGCCCATCGGTCCGTATTTGAA
>CAYXFO010000281.1:0-6279 GCA_964464255.1 uncultured Pirellula sp. | reverse complement strand
CTTGTGTGGGGAGGACTCCCCATTCTCGGTGCGATCGCAGTTTCAGCTTGGGCCCCGACATGACGATTCGGATTTCGGAGGCGAGGGCTTCTCGATTCGCGTTGGGAGGGTTTCGTTGGATCCTGCAGTTGGCCCCCTCGCGATGGACTGCGAAGGATGTTCGTTCATGGCGTTTGGAGCTATCAAACGTTTCATCGGTGATGCGTTCGATCGACCAACCTTCGGGGACCGCCACGTTGAATTCCCATGGTTCATTTCGGATTCCTCTCACATCCAATGCCAAGAGTCCTCGCTGTTGCCCGAGGGTATCGACCGCCAAATGCACACGGCTTTCCGCGATCCACCATCGGTTCTGTTTCCCTGGATCGATTTCTTGAATGGAGATTGCCAGGACGGGAGCACTCGGTGCAGGATCTTGCCATCGCATGATCCATCGACCATCGTTCTCAAAATCCCATGATCCACGGGGTTGATCCTGCATTACTTGAAAGACGGGATCGGTCTGAAGCGAGTAGCTGACGGGCTGATCGGTGGACAATCTAGGTACGGATAGTTGCCAAACCTCACTCTTCCTATCACGTCTTGCAATCGCTCGAAATCGAAATCGCTTGATTGTCTCGCTTTCAGGTTTCTGATCCATCGAACTTTGCAAAGGAGGTGTCCATATCCAAGTTTCGTTGTTAGCTCCCGCCTTGACGTCGAATGACTTCCAGCCTGTGGGTGATTCCCATTCCCATCGCCAGATACCTGGCAACTGGATATCAACGCTCGGCGCGGTCGTGGATCCTGGGTCGAGATCAAACAAGTGCTCGAGGCGTACGTGATCTTCTTGGTCGATTATCCGAGTCGCGATCGAGCATTGGATCAGCGGTATTTCTTCTTTGGATCTCAGTTTCGGCAATCGCCCCTCGGGCATCCGGAACAGAAGAAATCGTCCCAACCTGGGGAGCCGATCGCGTTGCCAAGGCGTGAGCATTTCCTCGTCGCAGAGGTCGCGATAGAAATCTCCATAGTACTCCAGTTGGGATGCGTATCCGGGCTCGATCACCAAAGCTTGCGCAGTCTTTCGGTCAGGCAAGGCGACGAGCGCTTCGGTCTGAGAATTGTCCCCGAATGCGTTCGCAATATCGCGAGTCAATTGCAATTCGATTTGAATGGGACCATCATCGACAGGTCCGGTTGCATCGACGCGCAAGGAATCCGAGGAGACACCAGGGTTGGACTCTTCGATAGACAGCCCAAGTCCTCGATGGTTGATTTGCATTGTTTCCAAGGACCATCCAGCACCGATACGAATGCGGCTAGGGGCAGACTCTCGCCATGGGCTCAACTCCATTTTGACAAACGCAACAGCGCGATTGGCATCCGTGGACAGTCGCGTCAGAATTTCTGCCGAGTCGAGAGCGATTCGTTCCGCTGCTGCGAACGAGATCTCCGGAGAGGACTGAAACCACGAGAAGTCCAATCTTTCCAGGGACTTGACCGAACTGCGAACCGTTTCGAGTCGATTGTTTCCGCTGTGAATGTTCCTCAACTCGACCATACTGTCCGCTGCGATCGAAGTTGATCCCGATACGACATAACCGTTCAGGCAATCAATCGGAGGAATTCTGATGATCCCATCCTGGTCGGAACTCAGATCCGAATTGGAGGACAAAAACTCGGCCGATACTTTGATGCGTGCTGCATTGTTCGATGATGAACTGCTGGTCTCATCGCTAGGCACGGTCAGCTCGATCACGCGTTCTGAGAATCGGGGTACGGTCTCCCGATCGTTCAACTTCAAGTTTCTAAGTCGCAACCCCTCGGGAATGCGAACGCGAAATGTGCGATCGAGAGACGTGGTTTCGTACCATTCCCATTCGCACAACGTTTTGATTTGGGTGAGCGATACCGTGTGCGCGGTAGTCTGTCTTGCGATCAATCGGTTCCACGATGTGAGCGACCGCTCGTCGGAACTCAGATTGTCGTAGATGCCGCGGCTGGGATTCAGCAGGATGGAGAAGCTGGCTTGATCGCGCCCACTGAGTTCGAGCAGCCAAAACGAATCGGTGCCATTCAACTCCGGAATGTTATCGTTAGCGGCTAGGGCAACCGGCCAATCGCCAATGCGTTCGGTAACCTCGTTCCAATTGCCTGCTGGACGAACCACGATATTCGCATCCACAATGCGAGCGGTTTTCGGAAGCTGTAGCACCAAGCAACTATCCACCGTTCGCGGAAGCGTCGGGGCAAAATTCAATCGATTGGGTGTGCTGTTCGGCAAGGGACGCAGTGTCCATGAGAACCAATCCTCGTCCGATGAGACACGGATCAGCGGCAGACCGTTGCTGTCATACACCCATGCCGGTGGTGCCGAGGAATTCGATAATGGGTTGGCAGCCGAACGGGAAGGAGCATCGATGGCCGCGTTCCAGGGGGCGATTGGTTTGCGGATGCGCTCTTTGGATGCATTCCAATTCCATCGCAGACGCGAACGCTCGGAGACCAGGTCGGCTCCCACCAAGCGAACTTGTGCGTGAAATGCTCGTAGCTCCGTTTCGTTATTGGGCGAGTTGGGATCGAGGCTCTCAGTCTGTTTTTTCAAACCCTCGAGCATCGCGGAAAAGGACTTCAAGTCCATCGCGCGATAGCCTTCGAGCGGTAAATCGGAATCGCGGACATAGACGCGGCGATAGGGACCGGGGTCGGCGGCGGTGAGATCGGGGTTTTGAGCAATCGCGGTTGAGCCATGCATCCACCCAGCGAGAGCTCCTGCGACCATCAGGTTGCGTATCAGAGGGTTGCGTATCAGAGTTTGGGCCAGTCGCAACGGGTGACTCACGATCCTTCCTCCACGGCATGGACATCGACCGTTGGGGAGAGGAAGCCTTTTGAGCCGGGTTCTTTGGTGCTTCCGCCAGTATTGGGGGAGGATGAAGTTCTCGGAGAATAGGGATTTGCAGCGCTGGCAGATCGGCTGACAAATATGCTCCGCCTACGCGCTCGGCGATTGAGTAGCCAACGCATCAGCATGTAAACGATGGCCAATGCGAGGGCACCCAGCATGGTTTGTGCTACCAGAATGGAGATATCCCACGACCATTGCGAGAAGACCAACAAGGCAGACAGGATCCCAATCCATAACCAAGGTCGTCCCAGCAAGGAAGTTTCCCCCAAGCTCATCGACAACAGCAGAACTACTGTAGCGATCGGGAGCCATACCAGCGACCTCGGAACAAACCATGCAGACAGCGGTTCGTTGCCGATCAACGTCGATAGATCGTATTGGTTCGTTTGAGATGTAGAAACCTCGGGCTGCTCGGTGGCACCGAGTGCCTTCTCCAGCGTTTGTTGAGATCTCATGCTCGAGCGAACGAGGAGCAAATCCCTCCATTCCCAACGATAGAGCGGTGCGAGTTCGGAGGAGTTCCATATCAGGTGCTCCGTTCGCGGCACAATCACTTGCCAGATCAACGGCGATGTGATCGTTTTAGATTGCAGGCGGGGTGAGTCGAGAGCGATCTTTCGAATAAAGCCTTCTGGACCGGATCGGAGCGTGAAGATCTCGATCACTCGGATATCTGCATCTTGAATATCCGAATCTTTCTTTGGCGGTATGGGCACGCGAAGCCTATCGGGCGATTCGGGCGATTCCTCTGGCGTTATTCGTTTGCCGTCGAGAACGATTTCCAGATCCTTGCGCAGGGATGCGGCGATTGGAATATCGATCCACTCCCGCTGGGTTGAAAAACGAGCCACATAACGATCGCGTTGATAGATAGCGTTGAGAATGGTCTGCACCCATTCGGATTCAATTCGCAGTTCGCTTTGTCTCGACGATGAGGGTTTGCGAAGCGTTTTTTCCCAGCGAGGCCGATCCGGGTCCAGGTTTTGCGCGGCACCCGTCGCAGATTCATCCAGTACAGCCACCGAGATGACCTTCGCACTTTCCGTGGTGAGTATGTCCTCTTTGTTGGGGGACTGCAGGCAGGGAAACAGGAACTGAACTTGCAACGTCTCCGCTCCATTCCAATTCAACGGGGTCTCCGAGGTAGCGGAGATGAGAAACTCGGATGCCTGTCCGTTGTCGGATACCGTCTCTTGGATCGGAATCACAAATGGGGAATATGGCGACCGAGCCGTGTCATCCGCGATCGCGATTTTTGGCAGGTCCACTTTTTGCAATTCCACGGACTTGCCGTCGATCTGCAACTCGCTCAGTGGCATATCCTTGGGGACGAGCACATGCAAACGATTCGGCTGAACCCCAACACTTCGGCATGTCCATCGATGATTCCACTGGATCGATGATTCGCCGATCTTCGGAGACGCTTCGTATTGCACGGTTGTCGAAGATGCACGCCGATATCGCTCCCCTTTCCAAGATGCTTCGGTCGATGTTTCAGCGATCTGATACGCCAAGGAGAACGGAGTGGTCGCCACAGATTCCATCGCTGTGGGTATCGCTAGCTGGGCCGTAGCAGGTATCAAACCCGAGGCATTTGGCTCCGTTTCTCGAAAGCGGTACAAACGGGATTGAACTCGAAGGCTCCCAGATGGCGTTCTCGCGATCCGCTGTTGTGTGTCGGGATTAAGCCATGAGACTTGAGGCAGGGAAAGGGATAGAGGGCTGTTGTCTGAAGGAAGCTTTTGGCTGAGTGAGTATTCGATGGCAAGCACCTGCTGCTGAGGTGATCCAGGGGTGTTGCCCGCCAAATTGCTCGGTGCCGTTGAGCGATCGGTACTCTCCAGAGGCATGGCTCCGTTGGGGGTCGCGATGTTCCCTGCGGATTTGTCTCGCAACGCATCGATGAACAGACTCGCATTGAGTGGAACCGCAACCCGCCGTGTTTCGTCGGATACTTGAACCGTTGACCGATCCAACTCCAACATCGCAGGCATGACGGTCAGTCGATCGATTTGCCAAGTCGACCACTCCAGTTGCAGCAAAGGCAATTGAGTGGGATCACTAATAAACTCCAAGCGTCCTTGGAGCGACACAGAGCCTTCGCGGATCTCAAGTTCTTGGGATGAACGCATGCGAGGCCGGTTCAAAAGCGATTGCCAAACTGCGATGACTCCGGCCGGTTGCGACGCGAATCGAAATGTGTAAGCCATAGCGCTGCTGCCGTCGGTGGACGGACCCTGACGCACAAGCCGAATATCCCCTTGGGTCTTCCACTGAAACACGACCCCCCGGGGAATGATGCACTCGATGGTTCCCGAGTGTGCTTGGACCCCTTCGATAACCGGAGTTTCGCATACCAGTGCCTCCGGATTTGGAGGACCAACGATTTGCCACTCCAGCGCGATATCCAAATCGGTGCGAGCGAGTGTCTCGTCCACGTCGATGTCCAACACCCATGGACTGGGCGAACCGTCCTCTTGAGGTTCCTTCCCGGCATCGCGACGAATCATCCGATAACCCGCGAAGCCCAAACCGACATTCGTCGATTCACGCATTTGGGCGTTCGAAGGAAGGGTTATTGTGAAGCGTTTCCCTGCCAGACTCGTCGGCCCGCGCAAACTCCATGTCGTGGTCGCCTTGATCTGAGAGCCATCGTCGCTTGAAGAGAACTTCGTCAGGCTCGTCGCCTCCACAGCGGTAATCGCCTGCCGTTCCTGTTTGCGATTCCAAGCGAGATTGAGGCTGTTGGCCGTTGTTCGAACGGTTGCGACCGCAGATTCATCGATGTTGCGAAATGGTTCCACCACTTCGGAACCACCACCCGATGCGGTCAACTCCCATTCCCCTCGAGGCAACTTGAGTCGGACTACAGTCGCCGTGGATGGCAAATCGAGCCGAATCGAATTGCCGCTGTTGGACGAATTCATTTTGCATAGCGATTCTATTTTCAATCGTCTTTGGCGTTCCAGACCTGGCTCAATCCTCCAAACATAACCGTTGGATTGCGAGACGATCCCGGTCCGATCCAACCCTGTTTCGCTCGGCAGCCATTGCAATTGTGGAAGCCCGATCGGGACGGTCAGCCAAGAACGGTTTGCACCCGTCAATCGCAACTCCGCATCGACTTGTACCCGTGCAAAATCGGTTTCCGGTTCAACGATCAAGTTGAGTTGCGACAAAGCGGGAATGGGAGATTCGCTGGGCTCGCCGGTCGATTCGCGAAGGATCCGTTCGTACTCCTCATACCCGGCCCGCGGGACCACCACCGGATCCCCCTGAGCATTGCGAAGCAAATAGACATCTGGCCGGATCCCGGGAGCGAGCACCTCTGGTGGACGCGCAGGGGGGAACGACGGCGGATTCTCCGATTCCTGGGACCACAAGGGGCC
>CAYXFO010000280.1:0-6320 GCA_964464255.1 uncultured Pirellula sp. | reverse complement strand
ATACTAAATCGCCATTCATCAGCGACAGAGCTTGTGAGGCAACGATCGATGTCTCTCGTTTCGGGCACGATACGGTGTTTTCGGGTTGATCAAACGTTTCCATCCACGGTAGTTTCAAGCCCCGCTTCTGTACTAGGTAGAGACTGCGCACGCTCTGATCCGAATCAGCCGATGGATACCATCCCTTCGTCTTTGTTTCGTTATCGTCGAGGACCGCTGGGTTGGCCTGCAGGATATCGTCGCTCAGTTTCGGCCAAATGGGAGGCCCCCCTGCGCGATGCTGCAACAGGCCAGTCACTTGCAAGATCGCATCGCGAAACTGATCCGCACTCATGCGCCTCAGATTCGTGCGCATCGATGCCCATCGCCTCGAGTTGTTCCCGTCGACGAATTGCCCTCCTGGAATCGCTCGTCGGCGATAGGCCTGCGACAACGCGATGTGACGGTGCATAGTCTTGATTGACCAACCGCTCTCGATCAACTCGGTTGCCAAGTGATCGAGTAGCTCTGGATGCGTCGGTGCCGCGCCGGTCATCCCGAAATCGTTCGAGGTTGCAACGAGACCCTGACCGAACATCTGCTGCCAGAGTCGATTGACCGCGACGCGAGAAGTCCAGGGATTCTCCGAACTGCAAATCCAGCGGGCCAGTGCCAGTCGACGCCCCGTACTCTTACCTCCCGCGACCGAGTCGATCTGCGGCGAGTTCGGAAAAAGGACCGAGGGGAAACCAGGCTCGACCGCCTCGCGCTTCGAGCGATGGTCCCCTTGATACAGAACGTGAATCGGGTCGATAGCGGACGGATCATCGGTCATGATGAGGCCGGTTTCCGGTGATCGCAATTGCTCTTTCAGCGATTCGATTTCCTGGCCCCATCGCTCCCAACTCTTCTTGTCTTCCTCAGGTAACAAGGTCCTCAACTGCTCGTCGTTTAGATCTTTTGGTTCAGCGGATTCACTCCCCGGTGCATCGACTTGTTTAAGCTTTCTAGCTTGTTCGCGAAGCGTGTCGACTTTGGACTGGAGGCTATCGATTTGGGTTTGAATACGTTGGTTGTGCGATTCGCGAGCCTGCTGGACATCGATGGTATCGATCGGATGATCGTCAGCGAAATGGGTAGCCGCAAAAAAGGCACGCAAGCGATAATGGTCGGCTTGCGATAGCGGATCGGTTTTGTGGTCGTGGCAACGGCAACACGACATGGTTAGACCGAGCATCGCACTGGCGGTTGTTTCGGTCAGGTCGGTCAAAACCTCGACGCGCGCTCGATCCTGTTCGTTGAATAACTTGGCTGCGTTGTCGTAGGGTCCTAAGCGGAGATAGCCCGTGGCGATCAGGCAGTCCTGCTCTTGTTGGTCGCGGGGCGGTCCGTCGAGCAGCTCGTCACCTGCCAATTGCATGGTGATGAATCGATCGAAGGGCATATCCCCGTTGGTTGCTCGCACGACCCAGTCCCGATAGCGCCAGGCCGTTTTTCGAAACTCATCCCAATCGAAGCCATTGCTGTCGCTGTATCGCACGACATCGAGCCACTGTCGCGCGCTGTGTTCGCCGTAGCTGGGTGATGCCAACAGCCGATCGATAACCCGTTCGTGTGCATCTGGAGACTGATCGCAAGCGAATGCTTCGACTTCGTTATGAGTCGCCCGCAGGCCATTCAAGTCGAGGGTTGCTCGCTGGATCCAGTCCGCGCGATTCATCTCAGGCGAGGCCTGTAAACCCTGATCGCGCCAAGCAGCCTCGAGGAACGCATCGATCGGATGGGAGCATCCTTCGATGTCTATCCGTGAGGAGTCTATCGGTGAGGAGTCTGTCGGTGAGGAGTCTGTCGGTGAGGAAGGTCTGCGGATCGCTTGCAACGACCAGAGATCGAGCCGTTCACCGCGATAGAGAATTCGGATCGGGTTGCGAGGGTCCTGCCAGGCGTTGCCCAGGTCCGTATCGTCGGCGATGGCGCTGCTGAAAACGAGCAAGGCGCCGAGCATTCCCGCAATTCGTTGGCGAACACTCTCGCGCTTCATAGGAGAATATCCGTCATGGGTTTGGCGGATCCAGCCACGCCGGTGAGCCGTTCATCGCGGCCATTGATTTCAAAGTAGAGTCGCTCGTAATCGACTCCCATGGCAGTCAGGATCGTCGCATGCAAATCCCGGAACTGGATGGGTCGCTCGACGGCCATCAGTCCCAATTCATCGGTGGCCCCGATATGCAAACCGGGACGCACTCCTCCGCCGGCCATCCACAATGTAAAGCCAGCGGCATTGTGTTGGCGACCGTTGTTCCCTTGTTTCATTGGAGTTCTCCCGAACTCACTGGCCCAGATCACCAAAGTCGAATCGAGCAATCCTCGTTGTTTCAAATCCGCGATCAGGCCAGCAACGCCGATATCGGTCCATCGAGCCCGCGGCGTATGGTTCTCGACCAATCGGTCGTGCGCATCCCAACCATCTTTGTCGGGCATGTCATAGAGCTGAACAAACCGAACACCCCGCTCTACTAAACGCCGAGCCATCAAACATTTTCGCGAAAAACTTTGGGTTCGAGGATCTTCGTGATCTACGCCATAGAGTTGATGGATGTGTTGCGGCTCATCGTCCAATTTCCCGACCTCGAGGGCTGCCGATTGCATGCGGTAGGCTAGTTCGTAGGAGGCGATACGTGCATCGAGTTCGAGGAAGCCAGGGTTTTGATCCCGATGGAGGCGGTTCAACTGCTGCATCAAATCGATCGCATCGCGCTGTTCGCTGGCGAAGGATTCGCCGGGTGTCAAATCGAGAACAGGCAAGCCTCGATCGCGCATGCGGGTCGGTTGAAACGCGGGGGGAAGAAAACCATTGGTATAGTTCGTCGCGCCGCCGAGCGGACCCGCATCGAATAGCACCACATAACCGGGGAGATCCGAGTTCTCGGTTCCCAAACCGTAGGTCACCCACGAACCGAGGCTGGCTTTGCCCGCGCGAATGTCTCCGGTATGGAGTTGGTAGCTGGCGGGTGCATGGTTGTTGGAATCGGCCTGCATCGAATGGATGAAGCAGAGATCGTCGACATGTTTCGCGATATGGGGCATCAAATCGCTGACCCATGTGCCTGATTGGCCGTACTGCTGGAATGCGAACGGGCTTTTCAGGATCACATCATCGCAACCGTGAAAGACGTTGGCATGCCGCGTGGCCTCGAGAGCCGAACGAATCGAAGCGGGAACCGGTTTGCCGTCGAGTTCGACCAGGGCCGGTTTGTGATCGAAGGTATCGATCTGCGAAGGGCCACCCACCATGAACAGAAAGATCACCGACTTGGCCCGTGGGGCAAAATGAGGCTTGCGTGCCGCGTAGGGTTGAAGCGGATCGATGTCGGCGACTCCGCGCTGCGTCTCATCCGCGATCGCTCGCCGCGATTCAAGATCGAGCAGGGCCAGCGATCCTAATCCACCCCCCAGCGACGCAAGGAATCGTCGGCGATCTCCGAATGGAGAATCACCCCTTGGCAGCGAACTCGGCTGAAATAGTTTCCGCACAGCAACTCGGCTCGGTGTTCCCGCTATGTGACTCCCCTCGGCCCTTTCAACACAGACTACTCCATTCCTCTCCTGAATCCTAGCGTTGCTTTGGCCCCCTTGTTACGGTTTCCGTCGTGGTACGATAAGCCACGGAGCCCTACAATGGCAACGTACGGATTCCTTGCCTCCTTTGGGAAGACTAGATCATGCGTGGGTTGTTTTTGGTTCGGCGTTGTGGTTCGTGGTCCTTTTTGTTCTTGATGGGCTGGATGGTTGCCTCAGCATTCGCGGCGGCCCAGTCCCCCGAAAACTCCAAGCAAACCGATTCTTCCAAGCAAGAGGAGAAAAAGAAATTGGCTCGAGCAACCTTTGGCGGCGGATGTTTTTGGTGCACCGAGGCGGTCTTTCAGAGAGTCAAAGGGGTCGAGTCGGTCGTCTCTGGCTACGCGGGAGGCACCGTGGAGAACCCCACTTATGAACAGGTCTGCACGGGCGAGACCGGTCATGCCGAAGTGATCCAAATCACCTACGACCCCGAGGTCGTACCTTTTGCGAAATTGCTCGAGGTCCACTGGAAGACCCACGACCCCACCACCCTCAATCGCCAAGGTTACGACGAAGGGACACAATACCGTTCCGTGATCTTTTACGAAAACGACGAACAACGCCGTACCGCCGAAGAGTACAAACAGAAATTGAATCGCGATGTTTTCGATGGCAAGATCGTGACCGAGATCAGCCCGCTGCCGAAATTCTATCCGGCAGAGAATTACCATCAGAACTACTTCAACCTGAACGCCAAGAAAGGGTACTGCCAAGCGGTCATCGTACCCAAGCTGAAGAAGTTCGAAGAAGTCTTCAAGGACATCAAGAAATGATCTGTCGCATCGCGACCTTGGCTTCGGAAGCGATGAAAAACGATCCCGTGATGCACAATAAATCCCTGGATTGCTGATCACGACGAGCAAATTCGATCGCGGTCGTCACATCCGGAGCGCTGAACAAGTCGATGCGCCGAAGTGAGCGGCTCTTCTCCTCGCGAGCGATTTGTTCCAGGCGCTCTACCGGAACAAAGCGAGGATTGCACTGATATTGAGTCACGATCAAGCGGTCGGCGAAACCGACGAGGAGCCGAATCATTTCGGCAACTTTTTTATCTTTGGAGCACGCGAAGATGATGGTCCGCCGGTCGGCATCAAAGGACCTTTCCAGTGTTTCCAGCAGCGCGGTGATCGACGCTTCGTTGTGAGCCGAGTCGATGATGGTGAACGGATGCGAGGCGACCGACTCGATACGGGCTGGCACTTGTGTTTGCGCGAGGGCATCGGCCAGAGCGGATTCTGTCAGGAGCCAACCTTGCGACATTAATTGCAACCAAGCCGCGACTGCCAAGGCCGCGTTGTCCGCTTGGTGCGATCCCAGCATGCGCAAGGCCAACCCTTGGTTCACTGATGGTGGACATGGAGGAACAGGAGGATGGGTATGGAAAGTGAAGAGCGATGAAGTCAATTCGGTCGGGTTGCTTAGATTCAAACGTTGCGACGAAACGTGCCCTTCGAAATCCCGACCGAGTTCCCAGAGCGAGCATCCTTGGGTACGGGCGACCGATCGAATCACATCGCGAGCTTCCAGTGCTTTGGCTCCATGGATCACGGCAACTCCGGGCTTGATGATCCCCGCTTTCTCTCCGGCGATCAGGTCGAGCGTGTTGCCGAGCTGTTGCTGATGGTCATAGCTGATGCTGGTGATGATACACAGTGCCGGTTGACAGACGTTGGTGCTGTCGAGTCGTCCACCTAGACCGACTTCGATCACATTGGCCTCTGTGCCGGCTTGTTGGAACAGCAGCCAGGCCAGAGCGGTCGTCATTTCGAAAAAGGTGGGGGTACCGTGCTCCGATTGGGCGCAGCGATCGGCCGCTTCTCGCAGGCGGGGCATGGCTTGGACGAGCTGTGCTGGGGAGATCGGTACTCCCTGGATCACGAAGCGTTCCTCGAGGTGTTCCAGGTGGGGCGACGTGTATAGTCCGGTTCGCAAACCAGATCGCCGCAGGGTTTCGGCGACCAGCCAAGCTACCGAGCCTTTTCCTTTCGTGCCGGCTATGTGAACGATGGGTGCCGAGTTTTCAGGGGCCCCGAGCAAATCGAGCAGGTGGGTCATGCGAGCCAGACGATAGCTTTGATGGTTGTACGGGACTTCGACCGACTTCTCAAAGTTGATCCGGTCCATGAGGTATCGGACCGTATCGATGTATTCGGAATCAGTCCGGTCCATGCGGCAATTCGTCTTGCGGGGCAACTGGCTAGCGAGTCAAAACGCGAACGGGAATACGGGAGGTCGGGGGTGCCGGGCGCGACACCTTTGGAAAGCGAGCGAAATTATAGAGATTTTTCGGCCCAGAGTGACCCTCGGGCGGGAATTCTCGCTGCGGCGAGGTGGCCAATCCGGTTTAGAAATTGAACCAGCGGGGAGAGTGTGGCGTAATCGACAAGTGCGCGAGGCTTGAGATTCTTAAGCCACCGATCTTGTCCACTTCCACTCAGCGTGTCTTCCCCCAGCGTGTCTTCCATGTCTGCAACCTTAGAACAGCCTGCCTCGTCCGCCCCGTCCAGCGATCCCACGAGCGTCATCGTCGAGACGCGGAATTTGGGAAAGATTTACCGAGACTTTTGGGGTCGCAAAAAGGTCAACGCTCTCAAGAGCTTGGACCTTGAGGTGCGCCGGGGAGAGATCTTTGGGCTTCTGGGGCCCAACGGGTCGGGAAAGTCAACGACGATCAAGCTGATGCTCGGTTTGTTGTTCCCCACATCGGGTCGGGTGTTTGT
>CAYXFO010000279.1:0-6324 GCA_964464255.1 uncultured Pirellula sp. | reverse complement strand
CCTCGCATAGCAAAGCCAAATCCAAATGCGAAGCCACATCGGAAGTGACTGATCCATCGCCAGCAACGCTTCATGCTGACTCTCGAATTTGCTCCTAGCTAGCCACAGGATGCCGTAAACGACCGGCAAACATCGCGTTTGCAATGCCAAGATCGGACCCAGCAGCGTCTGATCGCCGAGGAACTGAAGCGATGGAGGCATCGCCGTATTGAACAACCACGACACACTCAGATTCACAATCGGCCCTGGCAATGCCAAGAGAAAGACCATGGTTCCCAGAACCCAAGCCGACCCGCCCCGAAACGGGATCCATGTAATAAGCCCAAGAGCCAGCGCCATTGAAACAAGGCAAGTCCAAAACACTAGCTCGCAGCTCCAACCGATTTCGATGCGATAATCTTGCACATGCATTAAGCTCGATAGAAATGCATTCGCGCTCCACCCCCTCACGGCTTGGCCATCGATCATCCGCGATTCAATCCCGATCCGAAAAATCATCCCCAACCATGGTAGAGCCACGGTAACTGTGGCGATGCTCCAAACGAGAATCGACACCATCCATGTCGCACCCTTTCGCGTTGCGAGGACCGGATCCCAGCTCGCCTTCGAAATCGAGTTCACTGATCTCGTCGAGCGTTGACTACCAGACACCATCAAGGCGACAGACAAGCCACTGATCAGCGCAATCAAGCACGCGGTCCCAATCGGCCCCCAGCGCAGCTTGCCAAACTGAACCTGCTGGTACACGCTCTCGCACAGCGTGGGGACTTGGAAGAGATTGGTCACTACCATGTCGTTTTGAACCATACAAAACGTCCAGAGAAATGCACCGATGAGCCACGGCACCAATCTCACGGGAAGAATTCGAGTAGCTACATACCCAGGCCCCAGCTCGCTCCAAGCCTGTTCAAACGTTCCATCGCGCACGCGATGCCAACCATAAGATAAGATCAAAAAGCATGCCGGAAGCGCCGCCACGGCATGAATCCAGATAGCTGAGGCAATGCCCCACCAGGGATACCGAGCCGCATCGACTTGACTAAGCCGGAGCCAACCCTGAATACCAAACCCCGCGCTCCATGCAGTCGCTTGAACATAGACCGGGATCAACAACATGCTGCTGATCCATCCAGCGCACAATCGTCCGAATGGGATGCGCGCCAAGTAGATGCCGTGCGATAAAATCACGGCGAGAACCGTAGCGAGCAAGGCTGCACCGCCACTGACCAGCAATGTATGCGCGACGGCGCGTCCCAAGCCTACATCCCACTGCATACCGTCGATCCAGCGCAGGAGTGCTGCGGTCTTGAGACTACTCCGAAACTTCTACCGATTGGATTTCGACGGCATCGACCGGAACGTCGGAATGCCCTGCGCGACGGGTCGTGTCGACTCCTTCGATCGCGTCGACGACGTCATTGCCCGAAGTGACCTTTCCAAAAACGCAGTAACCCACCCCATCCTGCGCATTGGCTCGGTCGAGGAAGAGATTGTCCTTGGTATTGATGAAAAACTGACTCGTGGCACTATCGGGAACGCTGGTTCTGGCCATAGCGATCGTGTATTTGACATTACTAAGTCCATTGGACGACTCATTCTTGATGGCCGATCGCGTCGATTTCTGCTTCATGTCGGATGAAAAACCGCCACCTTGAATCATGAAACCCTCGATGACACGGTGGAAGATGGTTCCGTTGTAATGCCCATCTCGAGCATACTTCAGAAAATTTTCGACGGTGATCGGAGCCGCCTCGCTGTCAAGTTCCAACGTGATATCACCGTGGGATGTTTTCAAAATGACCGGCATGACGCTGCGCTTTCGTGAGAGAAAAGTGAGATGGAGATCATTCGCATGGCCCCGCAGTTTACCATACTCGGCACCGTTTAGGGTAACGCCACAGGCCAATAGGTCCGCACTCGGCAACCCCCTTGCGGACTATCTCCAATCTCCCACTTGGCAGAGTGTTGCTCCATGGTCCGCCGCACAATCGCTAGGCCGAGACCGACACCAGCACCTGTGCTATTTCCAGTTGAAATTGGCTGATTTTCTAGACGAACAAAGGGTTCGAGAACGCGCGATCGATCCGCCTTGGGAATACCAGGACCGTCATCGTCGATATCGACGATCACCCAATTGCCATCTCTCGATACTGATGCGACCACGTGTCGTTTCGCAAAACGAGCCGCATTGCCGATCAGGTTGCCAAGCGCCCTGTACAGCGCAGTTCGGTCCGCCAAGACATGCAGCGACTCTCCGATCGAACCTGGCTGCAATCGAAACTCGCGATCCGGATGAAGCGTTCTATACCGATCGAACAAGCCCTCGAGTATCTCGCAAATCGAAACGCTCTCCGGACGCATCGCGACCGACGTGTCCTCCATGCGAACATAGTTCATCAACTCATCAACCAAACCATCTAAATCTTCGACGGCCTTGTCGATCGCCTTGAGACGTGTGTTCCTCTCCGATTCGTCCGATGCGGTCGACGCGAGATCCATCGCGAAACGGATGCGGGCCAACGGAGTCTTTAGTTCATGCGATACGGCTTGAAGCAGTTCCCGCTGTGTGCGAACCATAGTTTCCGTGCGGTTGGCCATTTGGTTGAACGCTTTCGCCAAGTTGCGTGCGGAACCAATGCGTTGCTCGTCGACTCGCGATTGAAGATTCCCCTGAGCGATCGATTGTGCAGCGGACTCCACTTGGCGAAGCTGATTTGCAACAGGACGCAAGAGCATCAAGATCGCAAACGCCGTGGGTAGCAACACTAGAGCTAACGTGGTTGTAGCGGCGGGTTGCTCCTCGCGACTAAACTTCGGAAACGGGCCAACGGTCAGAAGAGCACCCTCGGCTCCCGTATCTTCAATGGGAGTCGAAACGAAGAACAATTCGTTCGCCTTAGAAAAAAAGACCACGTCGCGGTCCCCTCGCATGCGAGCGGCTGCATCCTCAGGTATCGCATCGATACGCTCCACTTTCAAGCGAAGATTGAATCGAGACTGGAGCTCGGCAACTCCTTGATCGAAGGGCTTTTGAGTCGCCCGAAGTTGACCCACTACGGCCCGCATCCAACCTCGCATCGAATCCTCGATCGCGAAGACATCATAGTTTGGAAAGGGCCCCATCCGGAGATATGTCGCATCGTCGATCACGACGGCAACTCCATCTCGCTCCTTGTCCCAACGCAGGTAAGATGACGCATCAGGCCGAGTCATCGATGCTCGATATTCCGCTGGTAGATCCTCGAGCGACAGAATTTCCAATGGACAGCGAAAATCCTTAGCGAGTTGTTTTAACTCTGCGGCCCGTTCCGCAGCCGGCAGTTTCCGCAAATCGTCAGCGATCAAACGGAGCCCGCTTCCGTGGGCTTCGGTCACCACGCGAGAGCGATCCGCTTCATACCGCGCTTGCAGAACGTAGCCGTAGATCCACCAAGCCAAAAACAAGACCGCCAACACGCCGAGATAGAAACGAACAAAAAGCTGAGTCATAATACCAACGCTAGGGTTCCAACGATAAAAGATACCCGGTCCCGCGAATGGACTTGATCCGTTTCGGATGGAGCGGATCATCACCGAGTTTCTTACGAAGACGCGATATCCGCAAATCGATCGATCGATCCAAACCGTCGAACTTCACACCGTGAATAGCTTGATAAATATCCGCGCGACTGAGCGGCTTGCCCGCATTCGAAGCCAATAAATACAACACATCAAACTCGGCGCTCGAAATCTCGATCTCGCGATGGTCGAGTTGCACCAACCGACGCGAAGGATCGATCAACAAGGATCCAACGCGAATCGGACTGACTGTCGCATCGTCTGCGATAGGATGCTTCCTGAGATGGACTCGCATTCGAGCAAGAAGTGCCTTGGGGCGGACCGGCTTGGCCAAGTAATCATCCGCTCCACATTCGAAACCCAATACTTCATCTACCTCGCTCGCCCGTGCAGTCAACATCACGATCGTCCCTGCATACTGGTCTCGCACACGTCGACATACTTCGAAACCATCGCAACCGGGAAGATTGATGTCGAGGATCACTGCATCGGGAGACTCGCTGAGTATGCGATCCACCGCTCGATCGCCTCGCGTCTCTAACGTCACGTCAAAGCCATGCTCCTGCAGATAGTCGGACACCATCGCACCTAAGTCCGGTTCATCCTCGACGAGTAGGATCTTCGTTCGAACAGCGGATGTATTCATGGATACACTTCGATACAAAGAAGTTTGTCTTTTCAGCGAATACCTATGGCTCGGGTCGTCTACGATTGGAGCACTCAAAGATTATAGTACGTCACCTTCAATCTTCGTCGATCCCGTCATCCCAAGTCTATGCAAGCTACCATCAATCCGGAAAGAAAGCAGGCTTCGGATCGAAACCGACGGAATGACCTCGACGCATTGCGAGCCTCTGCCATGTTGCTGGGGATTTTTTATCACGCAGCGTTGTCGGTAGCGTTGGGGTTTCCATGGTTTGTGCAGGATGCATCCGCCAGTCGAGCGATGTACCTCTTTCAAGCAGCAGTCCACGGATTTCGGATGCCTCTATTTTTTATCGTGAGTGGATTCTTTACCGCGATGCTTTGGAAATCCAAGGGGATGAAGAACTTGGTCTGGCATCGCTTTCGTCGAGTCCTGTTGCCATGCATCGTAGGCCTTTTCACGATCGTTCCGTTTTCGAATTGGATGATCGGCAAAGCGATGGAACGCGCCGCCGCAGAACGCACCGTCGCAGAACGCATCGCACAGTCACAAAAGCTGGCCTCAAACGCTGATATTTGGACTGCGATTCGCAAACTGGATAGTGTGGAAGTCAAGCGATTCTTGGACGAAGGAATCGACCTAGGTTCGCTGCACCCCGAGTATCGAATCACTCCCCTCGCCTGGGCAACGTTGGTTGGAGATACCGCCTCGGTTCGGATGATGCTCGATGCGGGTTGCGATCCCTCGGTCCGGTCGGAGGATCAGAATACGGCGCTGCATGCTGCCGCCTTCTTTGGACGCCGGGACATCGCGAGTTTATTGATAGAAAGAGGAGCCGATATCAACGCAGTCAGTCGGTCCGGGGAGACTCCGTTAGCTGCCGGCCGGGGTGATTTGTCCTTCGTCCCCTTCATCGCAGACATTCTTTTGTTGAAGGTGGACTTGGCCGATGTACAGGCGGGCCGCAAACTGGTGATCGCGGAATTGGAACGCAACGGAGCCAAGGTGCTCAACCCTTCATCGGATGCCAACTCGACTTCGCCACAGCCATCCGGCTTTCAGTGGCAAGCGGTACTAGGACTTCTCCTTTACCTTCCCGTGTTTTCGTTCCTGTGGTTTCTCTGGTTTCTGTGGTGGTACGTTGTGATCCTTGCGTTGTTCGCATGGATCATCGGGTTCGTCCCTTGGCGACCGCGATCTTGGTCATGGGCAATTGCGCCCTGGGTGGTGGCCGGATGTATTTTGCTGACAACGCTACCGATCTCGCGCTTTGACGGCTCGGGTTGGCTGTTCGGACCGGATACATCGGTCGGTCTGTTGCCGCTCGGTCATGTATTTGGGTTTTATGCGATCTTCTTCGCGTTTGGTATCGGATACTATCTTGCTGACGATCAGCAGGGGAAACTGGGACGATCATGGCGTTGGCTGTTGCCAATCTCGTTTCTTGTGATCTTTCCCGTGGCCTTGGAGTTGACGGGTGGGAAGTTGGGCTGGCGCGATTCGACCCTTGAAAAGCAGTGGCAGCGTCCTGCGGCGATTCTTGGGCAATCGATCTTTGCCTGGACCGCCTCACTCGGGTGCATCGGGTTGTTCAGAAGCTGTCTGAGTCGTGAGTATCCTTGGGTGCGATACATGTCGGATGCATCGTATTGGCTCTACCTTACCCATCTGCCACTGGTGGTCTGGTTGCAGATGTCGGTATCGCCCTACCCGTGGCCAGCATGGCTGAAAGTACTCGCCATATCCATGGCCACCATTGTGCCACTTTCCGTGATTTATCACGTTGCCGTGCGATCGACTTGGATCGGCCTGTTCCTGAACGGGCGACGTATTTCACGACGGGATACAATCGGTTACGGAAAAACTGCCGTGCCGCCACCGGCTTCCTCAGGGCGTCGGGGATGGCATCCGTGCCGGGCATGCACCTCGCCGATGCCACTGCCGAGACGCGCGAGCGCGGCAGGCTCGGCTTCGCCCCCACCGGCGATGCATACACGGAGCTGGGGCGGCTCAAGGTCGCCGACACGCCGACGTATGCTTTCCCCATCATCTCGGGGAACAGGATGTTCGTGAAGGACCAGGACGCGCTCGCGCTGTGGACGGTGGAGTGATCGGCGCGG
>CAYXFO010000278.1:0-6333 GCA_964464255.1 uncultured Pirellula sp. | reverse complement strand
CCATGGCACATCGTATGCGAGGGCGGTGAGTGTTCTCTGCAGTTGTTGGAATCGATCGAGATGGAGTTGGACCGGTTGCAAGCTACACCTCGAGATACCGCTCTATCACAGAATTCAATCGATTGTTTGTCACTGATTGCCTACCGGCCTGGGATCACGAAGAGTGAATTGGAGACGATGTGGGGGCAAAACGCTGGTGCAACCCTGAGCTACCTGATAAAGAAAACTTTGATCCGCATTGAGCAGCACAGGCCAAGTGATATGCCGCGTTACTTTACGACAACACGGTTCCTTGAGATATTGGGAGTCGAGTCGCTGGATGACTTGCCTCAGGGAGAGGAACTATGATGTTTCTGTCTTGCACACCAACCGAACGAAAGAAACCCGTGCGGATCTTGATTCTCGCAGGCGTTGTCGCATGTTCATCAGCGATGGTCGCTAGTTCCGAGTCGAACGCCCAAGATGTCGTCCTAGTCGAGGATGACAAGAGCCGACTGCCTGAAGCCACCCAACCGTCCGAAGAGCAGATAAAAAAGTGGATCGAGGAGCTCGCAAGCGAAAATTACGCTGCGCGCGAATCTGCCAGCCGAAAAATCAGCCGACACCTGACTGCCGCCCTGCCATTGGTCTTGGAATCAGCCGAATCGTCGAAGGACGCCAACGCAGAACAGCTCTTACAATTTCTCGGTTTCGTTGCTTCGGACGCTTTTACGGAGCCCGGGATGCGAGCTTATGCATGCTTGGAACGAATCGCGAACGATCGGACAACGCACCGCGCTGTCGTCGCCCAACGGATACTGGAGAGCATCTCGGTTCAGATGCGTGACTTGGCCATCGATCGATTGGGCCGCGTCGGAATTACCGTCGAAACCAGATATCTCTCTGTTTTAACCCGCACCATCGAGGTTCGAAACGCTCTAGTCATCGACAGCCGCTTCTCAGGCAAAGAAGAGGATCTTGTTCTATTGAAGTGGTTGTTCGATGTGCAATTCGTGAAGCTTGATGGTCCGCACATCAGCCAAGAAATCCTGAATCAAGTTTCGAGAATGTCGAGGCTCAACAGCCTGCAAATCATCGACACGACCCTCCAGGCATCCGACTTGGAGTGTCTCGTGAACGCGCCCGATTTGAAGCTTCTTGAGATTTTATATACCCCCATCGACGATTCGAGCATCGCGGTTCTTGAACAGTTGCCTGTCTTCGGCGATATGCAATTGTTCGGTACCAAGATCAGTGCCCAGGGTGCGAAGGATTTGGTTGCCCGGATCGACTCGGCGAACGTGTTTGTCGGTAGAGGTGGATTCCTAGGCATCCAATGCGAACCCAGTTCCCTGATCATTCGTGAAGTGGTCCCGAATGGGCCCGCCGATCGCTCGGGGATCAGAAACCTCGATAAACTTCTTCGCATCGATGGAGTATCGATCAGCAATTTCGATGAACTCCGGCGCGAATTGGCGAAGTCCGCGGACGGTGAAAAAGTCGTCGTCGAATTCGAACGACCGGTCATGACATTCCGCCGACCGAACGGTCGAGGCAATGGACCGGATGGCCCAAGACTCGATGCATATTCTCCGATGAAAGTGGAAGTGACTCTCGGGCGGCGACCCTCGGAGCTCAACCGCTAACGTGGCGACCCATCCCAGCGGGAAACTAGCAAAGCCGGCACTCGCTTGGTATCGCGAACACCAACGGGATTTGCCTTGGCGGCGAACTCGTGATCTCTATGCGATCTGGATCAGTGAGATCATGCTCCAGCAGACCCAGGTCGCTACGGTAATCCCCTACTACGATAGATTCCTCACCCGTTTCCCAAACCCGACATCTCTCGCATCAGCGGCCGAGGATGAGGTGTATCGACTATGGGCCGGGCTAGGCTATTACCGACGAGCCCGACAACTGCATGCTGCCGCTAAGAAGATCGTGGATGAACATGCGGGGTTGTTCCCCCAGCAATTGGAACACGTACTCGCTTTACCTGGCATAGGCCGCTACACAGCCCATGCAATTCTCAGCTTTGGCCTGGATGCTCGACTGGGGATTGTCGAAGCCAACACGCAACGGCTCTATGCACGCTTGCTGCACTGGCAAGGACCGGTGGATTCGAGCGAGGCACAGAAGACCATCTGGCAGTATGCAGGCGAGATCGTCCCGGCAAAAAACTGCGGCGAATTCAATCAGGCGATGATGGAGATAGGGTCTCAGATATGCACACCGCGCAACCCTAAGTGCGACGCATGTCCGCTATCTGCATTCTGCCCTACCGGTCAGCGCGGAGATACAGATGCGATACCCGCTCCCAAACCAAAGAAGAGCTACACGGATCTAACCGAAGCTGTTGTCTTGATCCGGAATACTTCGGCGCAGTGGCTTGTTCGGCGCTGCGGCAAATCGGAGCGATGGGCTGGGCTCTGGGATTTCCCTCGCTTCGATGTCACCCGATGCAAAGGTAGTGCCGAAGTCGTGAAGTCCATTACGCAAGCGATATTTGAACAGTTTCGAATTCATGTCGATCTAGTCGATACGAAGCACTCGTTGCGTCATGCGGTAACGCGTTATCGGATACAGTTGTTATCTTTCCTGGGGGAGTTGCGAGCCGATTGCATCCATGCCCCCGCTCAAGAAAACAGCGTCGAATGTAGCCTTTGGTTAGATGAGAGCGAGTTACAGAACTTGGCATGGAACGCATCGGCAAAGCGCATTCTCAAATGGCTTCAAGAATCTCACCTGCAAGGAGCCAAGAATCATCCACAGGCTCGACGAGCCCCATCCTCAGCAAAAGCTCCACGGAACCCCGGACGTCGAAATTGATCGATCCGAGGCCGAGTCGTGCAACTAAGGACTCACACTCCGAATCGATGTGCGGCATGGTCATCGGTTGAGGATGCTGTTTCTCCAAAACATGTATGACAAGAAATGCTTGACAGGCCTGCTGCTGCTCCGCTTCCTCGACGAGCCGAAGCAGTACGCCGCTATTGTTGGATAGCGTTTGATAGTAGAGGTTGCGGGTGACATTGAGCAAATGGCGGTTGCGTGCATTGCGGTAGGAGAAAAAAATCTTGAATCCATACACAGCCGCAGCAAGGATCACCGCTGCGACAAACGTAAACGACGTTAATAACTTCACAGCTCCGAACAATGCCAGCAGCCACAGATTGCGTGCAAGCTTGCTAACCAGCATCGCGAATCCCCATAGGGTCGGTATTCCGATACGACTGGAATCCGCCCAATTGATTCGAACGGTGCCGGGAAGAAGCATATCCAAATCAGCATGGGGGACATTCTTGAACATTCGCAAGCACAATGCGGACCTTGCACCTGCTTTCTCCGTGCGTGGCTCGAAAAGAACCACCAATTGACGGTAGACGGGAACGGAGAGCTGTCTGCGCAAGAAGGCGAGATACCACTCCCGTCGCGATCGGCGCTCGATGTCGTTCCCTCGAACGTAGACACGCAATCGTCGGAAGTCCTTGAAGCGAACATTGAGCTTCAATCCCCAGGCGGTCGCAGTTTGTAAAGCTCTGGATATCTCGGCTGGCTGCAACCGTCGGTATTGGGCTTCGAGCAGAAGAGCATCAAGCATGTCAATGATCGCACCCGATTTGCACGGAGCAACTCTCCTCGGGTCTGAGAAAAACCCCTTCTCTTGATTTCGATCAGGATCGAAAAAAGGGTATTCGTTGACCAGTTGCTTGAACTCAGAACGGATCCGCTGGTGGATAACTTCGGCAACGCGATCCCGAACGTGCATCCACCCTCTGAGACCGATGGCGGAATCGGGTTGCAGATCCGATACGCGATGGACCAAGTCAAGTGGATGAATGACTATGCAGGAATCGGGTGGCTCGGCATTCATCCAATGCGTCATCAGTCGATAAGGTTAGCTGGCATCGATGTGCAAGCTGCGTTTCTTGCGTTCCTTGCGCCGAGCATCGTCGATGAGTCCTGAGACCTTTGCAACTTGGTCGATGCCGCGAAGTACCAGCTTGGGATGGCTTTGATCCTTGCTTATCAAATTTACCGTTCCGACTCCCAGCATCCTCTGGACGATCCCTTGTGTGTATGAAACGTCATCGATATCGATCACGTCAATGCGGTCGGTGGTGCGAACGAGGATTCCGCTGGTATGGATGAAGCGTTGCGAAGACAACTCGTAGAAGATCGATATCCGCCGGTAGATGAACGAACCGTATGCGATGATCCACCAAAGGATGATGATCCCGATCCCGAATCCCCATATGGCCCAGGACGAAACCTCAAGCATGTTGGCAAGGGGAATCAGAATCAAAGCGAGAAGGATGCCAAGCGAAACCAAGGCGGATACCAGCCAAGTTCCGTACATCGCCATCGGAGAGAACCCACCCTCCCAGAGTTTCACCTCAGGTTCTGTAGACGCCGAGGACTTTGGTTGAAGTGCAGATTGGTTTTCGTTTTCGTCGGACATAGGATGCGTGCCCTCTGGTTTTGCAAGTTACTACTAGTCTGTTCTGCTATTTCGAATTGCTAAGCATTGGCTTGTTCAGCAAGGCAGGATTTAGCATGCTTGTAGGCGCCAGGACGGGATGAGAGTCTTGAATCGCCAAATTGTAACACAAGTCCGAGGCCACGGCAGAAGGGCACACTCATCGTTTTCCGAATCGTCCCGAAGCCTAGGATGTAGCGTCGCCAGGGGGAGTTGCACCGATGGGTTTGTACGGATGTTTGCGGCTTGCGAGCCAAATCCATGAAAAACTCAATGCACACGTGATCGTTGCACCAGCCACCAGATCCGATGCGTAATGCGCGGCTGAAAACAGTCGCTGGGCGATCGCTAAGAGTGCTAGGGACATGAATAGCCAGCGACCTCGCGGATAGGCATAGGACAATCCGATTGCCATAGCGACAGCGGTCGCCGAGTGGCCTGACGGAAAACTCCGAACGGTCTCGTCGAACCACGATTTCGTCAGCGGGCTACCAAACGTTTCCCAGGTCGTTTTCGGGAAAACCTCTTCATAAACATATGGGCGAGTACGTGGAATAAAGTATTTCGTGACATTCGCGGTTGCTGCGCAAATCATCACGAAGGCAACCACGCGCCACAGCTTGGCCCGGTTCTTGACGTCGATCCAAAGCAGCGAACCCAAGATGACCAGACAGCCCAACGTGTGCGCGAATGCTTCACCGAACTGCAACAACCGTCGTAAATCGCCAGGCATTTTCCATTTCAACGCGGTGGTCGACAGCGTAAGGTCCCATGGCATGACGCCGAAGGTGAGAATAAACAGGCCGGACAAAACCAAGATCGCGGTGATCCATGCGCGACGCGGATATTGGTGGATAGGAGTGTCTAACACTTCTCGGATTTACTTGGTAAGCAGTTGGCGGAATCATCCAAACCGACGGAGTTTACCAAGTTTCGGCGGGGCATTACTATAGGGAGTGAAGGAGTCGATGCATGGAAAACCGTTTTTCACATCCGGCGAGTAAACGGGGTCCGAGTACGGGGACCAGGTACGGAAAATGACGCAGCGAATAACCACAGACTACGGTTGCCGCCGTGTGCTGAGGGTAACCTTATTGACGGTGTTTATTTTCGCTGAATTTTCTGCGAATTGCTTTGGACAGGGAGTCACTCCTCAGGCCGTTCAAGAGGCCATTGATCAATTCGCGAGTTACTTTCGCCGTACGCAAATTCGTAGCAAGGGGGAGCGGGACGGAGCTTGGCAGGGACATGAAGACCAGGGAGCAGGGCTTACCAGTCTGATCGTGTTAGCGCTCCTCAGTTCCGGACGCAGTCCCAACGATCCCGAAATAACGCGTGCGATGGCATATATTCGTCGCAAGAAACCGGAAAAGGTTTACGAAGCTTCCTTGCAGTGCATGGTGATGTGCGCATGCCAACCTGGCAGAGATCGCGACTTGATCGAACGCAACATCGCATGGCTCGTGAAAGCTCAGCAGCGATCCGATGGTGGTTGGTCGTATGAGCAAACTAGCGGGATGTCCGACGAATCCAATTCGCAATTCGCCGTCCTGGCATTCTGGGAGGCGAGCAAGATTGGGGTCAATATTCCCGCCGATACTCTTCAGCGTGCGAAAAACTACTGGATGACTCAAATGCTACCGGGCGGTACGTGGGGCTACCGAGGAGATCGCGCAGCCAAAGGAAGCATGACCTGTGCAGGAATCACCTCGATGGTGATCCTCGAGGATGCACTGGACAGCATGGATGCAGGAGTCAATGGTGAGCAAATCGTCTGTTGCGGCAACGGTCGAGATCAGCGCACTTATGACCCATCCATTTCTATCGAGTGGTTGGCAGATAACTTTTCGGTAAACGACAACCCAGGACACCGT
>CAYXFO010000277.1:1560-6337 GCA_964464255.1 uncultured Pirellula sp. | reverse complement strand
GACTGGTATTTATAACAACCGCGCTCAGCAACGCTCGCGAATCTTCGCCAACTCCTTACCAGGGCTGGGGATCCCAGAGATCAATGAGTCACTGCTCGGCAATACGCATGCGTATGTAACCCAGTTGTCACCCCAAGTCGTGTATCGCATCAGCTATTCGGTCGCTCTTCGAGCGTCGTACCAAGTCATCTGGGTTGATAACGTTGCTCTGGCAGCAAACAACTTCAACTCGACTCCCCCGGCATTGTTCTTCGGGAACGGTCGCACGCCGACACTCAGTAACAAGTCCGACATCGTCTACAATGGCTTTACCGCTGGGGCTGAACTGACCTGGTAGACGCGGAGTCAGTACGAGTCATATGGATATAAAAGGGATGGGGCTTCGGTTCCGTCCCTTTTTCGTTGGATGCCGGTGTTAAATCTCTGAGAACCGCGGCTAACGCCAGAGCGGCTAATTCTCCAAGACACGGTTCATCGAGCCGCTGACTCGGCCCATGATGTCCAGCGTTACGAATCGAAAACCTTTTTCGATGGCCAGCGCCACGAGATCGTCTCGGACCTCGGTACTGAGAACTCGATTCCATTGGGAAGGTTCGAGTTCGATTCGCAGTAAACCATCTCCGTGCACGCGGGCCCGGACATCGTGAAAACCCCTCATGTGCAACCATCGTTCGACCGCTTCGATGCTGGCAAGTTTTCCAAGCGTGACGACTTGCCCGTATGCAATGCGGCTGGCTAGGCACGGGCTGGCAGGTTTGTCGGCGACGCTCAGTCCCCAGAGGTCAGCGATTTGTCTGACACCTGACTTGCCGATTTCAAGTTCTGCAAGGGGTGCGATGACCTGCCACTGAGCGGCTGCCTTCAAGCCCGGTCGATAATCGCCGAGGTCATCGTGGTTGGTCCCCGACAAGATCACGGACAGTCCGTTTTGATTGGCCCAGTCCCGAATGGTTTGATAGAGGGTCGTTTTGCAGTGGTAGCAGCGATCGGGGCCATTGTTGACGTAATCGGGATTCGTAATCTCGCTGGTTTCGACGAGTTCATGGCGAATACCGATTGCGTGGGCAACTCGAATTGCGTCATCTCGATCGGACAGAGGAACCGCAGGACCTATACCTGTCCACGCAACCGCACGATCCCCGAGTGCTCGATAGGCTGCGGCGGCAACCACCGCGCTATCGACACCTCCGGAGAAGGCGACAACACAGGAGGGATGCTTGGCGATCGATGCCACCAAGTGCTCGGCCTGTGCTTCGATATCACTTAGTTCGATGGGATGCCCCATAGGATGCGTCGATCGTTTAGCGGATAGATCCAGTCACCAAGCTTTGGTAATACTCAATCGTTCGTCTCAACCCTTCTTCCAATCGTACTTGGGGTTCATAACCGAGCAATCGTCTGGCCAAAGTGATATCGGCCAAGCTTTCGCGGACATCTCCAACGCGGGCGGGTAGAAACTCCGGTTGAATGCTTCGCTTGAGCAGTTTCGATAGTATATCTAGCAACTGCAGGAGAGTTGTTTGACCGCCGTCGGCCACGTTGATGGTTCGTCCTCCGATGTTGGGCCGCTCACTGGCAAGCAGATTGCCATGGACGACATTGGCCACGAACGTGAAATCGCGAGATTGGAGCCCATCGCCATAAATCTTCGGAGGTTGGCCAGTCAGAATACGGCTGACGAACAACGGTATCACGGCTGAGTAAGGACTGTCGGGATCCTGCCGGGGACCATAGACATTGAAGTATCGCAGGCCGACGGTTTCGAGGCCAAAGCTGTGATAGAAGGCTTGGCAGTAATATTCACCCGCCAGTTTTGCAACTGCGTAGGGTGACAGTGGCATCGGCAGATCGGACTCTCGTTTGGAGGAAGTCGGTTGATCACCGTAGGCCGCGCTGCTGGCTGCATATACGAATCGCTTGACCTTCGCAGCAACGCTCGCTTGCAGCAACGTCAGCGTCCCCGTGACACATGCATGGTGGGTATCGAGTGGTCGGTCAAGCGATAATTGCACGGAAGCCAATGCGGCTTGATGGAATACCCGTTCGACGCCGGTGATCGCTTCCTTGACCGCGATCGGATCGCTGATGTCTCCTTCGATCAGATCGATACGATGCGAGACCTCCTCAAGGTTTTCCCGTTTGCCGGTGCATAGATTATCGAGCACCCGGACTTTGTGCCCCGAGTCGAGCAAGGCTCGCACCAGATGCGACCCAATAAACCCACAACCTCCCGTAACCAAACAACGCGCCATGCCTGTTCAAACTCCCGAGCTTCGTACTCCAACTGTGGCCACAGTGCTCCTGCGACGATCATGGGTGGTCGACACCGAATGCATTGTGGATCATTCCACGCATTGTAGATAGGAGTTCTTGCCAGCGAAACATCTCTCTTGCGGTCCAACGGCACTTCACAGAGCCAAGCGAAGGAATGAAACCCAGCGAATACTTCCAGGCAAACTCGATGGCTGGAAAGCAAGGTTCGAAAAAGTTCACTAGAATGTGGCAGGAATTCGTACCGCGAATAGATTCTCCTCGAAGACACATAGAAGATGTTTCCAACCAACCTGCTCGGCTGTTCCGATTTGGCGATCACTCGACTCGGTATCGGCGCGTGGGCGATGGGTGGTGGTGGCTGGGCTTTCTCGTGGAGCCATCAAGACGATGCGGCCAGCATCCGCGCCATCCATGCGGCTCTCGATGCCGGCATGAACTGGATCGATACCGCAGCGGTTTATGGTCTTGGGCATTCCGAAGAGGTGGTTGCTAACGCGTTGAAGTCGTATTCAGGCCCGCGACCCTACATCTTCACGAAATGCGCTCGCAATTGGGACGCCGACCGTCAGATCGTAAAACTCCTGAAACGGGACGCTGTCCGCACCGAATGCGAAAATAGTTTGCGGCGACTCCAGGTCGATACGATCGATCTCTACCAAATCCATTGGCCCGAGCCTGACGAAGACATCGAAGAGGGATGGGGTATGCTAGCCGAGTTGCAAAAGGAAGGGAAAGTGCGTTGGATCGGCGTTTCCAATTTCAATGCGGCTCAGATGGAGCGGATCTCATCGATTGCCAGAATCACATCGCTCCAGCCACCGTATTCCCTGATGCGTCGAGAAATCGAGGGGACGATTCTGCCGTATACCCAGCAGCATGGCATTGGAGTATTGGCTTATTCGCCGATGGGGTCAGGAATGCTGACCGGCGCGATGTCGCGCGAGCGGATCGCGAGTCTTCCAAGTGATGACTGGCGAACTCGCAGCCCTCATTTCCAGGAACCGCTCCTGACCAGAAACCTTCGTATTGCGGACAAGGTCATCGAGGTCGCCCAGCGAACGGGCAGGACCCCCTCGGAGATCGCGTTGGCATGGGTGCTGAGCCATCCTGCCATCACGGCCGCGATCGTTGGAATTCGATCAGCCGAACAGGTGACCGGCGTGGCAGGCGCGTTGTCTTACGTCTTAGATACCGATTCGAAACAGGAACTTGATCAGGCCAGTAGCCCATAAATAGACAGCAACCCGTTCGCGAGGTTGGTACACTGACGGCGTGATGTCGTCGCGAGCGCCCGATCGCGGATGAATTACCAACTCTCCATCATCAACCTCTCCCCTTGATTTCGTATGGCATCTTTTTCATCCAATCCATTGGACTCGGCTCGGCTCAAGGCCTATCTGCGGCTGATTCCCGTGCTGTTCGTCTGTTACATCATTGCCTACGTGGATCGCACCAACGTCGGGATCGCGAAGCTGACGATGCAGGAAGACATATCCTCCTTCGGCGACAGCATCATCGGTTTTGGGGCAGGTGTTTTTTTTCTTGGGTACTTCTTGTTAGAGGTCCCCGGGTCGGTGATTGTCGAGCGGTGGAGTGCGAGAAAGTGGATCTGCCGCATCATGGTGACCTGGGGGATCATGGCTGCGATGACTGCGTTTGTCGCCATCCCCTTGGGAATATCCCAGTGGATCGTCGACTCGTGGAATGCTTGGCGTGTCGGATTTGTTGCTCAAGCCACCCCCGGTGAGGAGCTTTCGGGGCTTGCGACGTTTTGGAATAACTTTTTCAGTGGCGAACTCTCGGTGACTGCATTTCAGTTTTACGCAGTTCGGTTCCTGTTAGGAGTTGCGGAGGCGGGATTCTTTCCCGGCGTACTGGTCTATCTCACGCATTGGTTTCCCGCGCGCGATCGTGCCCGTGCGATGTCGTATTTTCTGGTCGCATCTCCGATTGCAATGATTATTGGTCCTGCGGTTTCGCGGTGGTTCTTGGATATTGGTCGAACAGTAATGATTGACGGAGTCGCGATCACCCATCCGGACGTGCTGGGATTGAAAGGATGGCAATGGATTTACATTTTCTGGGGTATACCGGCGGTGTTGGTCGGTATCGCTGTCCTCTATCTGCTGCCCGATAAGCCGCACCATGCTCAATGGTTGACGGACGAAGAAAGAAATGCATTGGAAGAGGAACTCGCGGCAGATCGAGCCGCCATCAGTGCCGCCCATCATCATTCCTTGTTGGCAGGACTGACGAACCCTCGTGTGTGGCTCCTATCGCTCGTCTACTTCGGCATCGTGACCGCCAACTACGGACTTGAGTTCTTCCTGCCGAGCATTCTCAAGGAGTGGTATTCCCTGGAGCCGACGTCGGTGGCCTGGCTCGTGATGATTCCATCGTTGTTGGTGATCGCTGGCCAGTTGGGGATTGGATGGTCGTCGGATCATTTCCAGGAACGGCGGTGGCACTCGGTGCTGCCGGTAGCGTTGGGAGCGATTTGCAT
>CAYXFO010000277.1:0-1460 GCA_964464255.1 uncultured Pirellula sp. | reverse complement strand
CACCAGCATTATCTCCGCGACCCTGATCGCCGTGATGCCCCTTCGCAAAAATCCTCAGGATTCGTCCCAGAAGCAGTAGGTCCATCCCACTGCGCTCGGTCTTGGAGTAATATGACCACTCGGACGGAACGTCTCGGTTGTTCTCGATCGCAGGCTGGTAGGTCCGTTTGGCAAATAGCCCTTCATCATCGAAAGGAATGTCACAGTGAGTTCGTCCGCAGCCGCTACGACACAAGTAGCTAACTCAAATCACCCCATCGGCTTTTGGTTTTTCTTTTGGGGCGAATTTGCGGAACGCTGCTCGTACTACGGGATGCGGGCGATCCTGTCCCTCTACATGATCGAACGGCTTGGGATCGACAAGGGGGATGCTGGCACCTACATGTCGCTGTTCATCGCGGCGTGCTATTTCTTCCCGTTAATCGGTGGTTGGATCGCCGATAATTTTTTAGGCAAGTACTGGACCATTGTCTTATTCAGCCTTCCCTATGTGTTGGCCCAATTCGTGGTCGGGATCGAAAACAAATGGATCGTGATCGGGTCCTTGTTGCTCCTTGCCATGGGCTCGGGAGTCATCAAACCCAATATCTCGACCTTGATGGGTTTGACCTACGATCAACAACGGCCTGGTCAAACACAGTTGCGGACGAGCGCGTTTTCTTGGTTTTATATGGCGATCAACATCGGAGCGGTTTTGGCCCAGTCGGTCATGCCGGCCCTTCGGGATCGATTTGGCTACCAGACCGCCTTTGTCTTTCCAGCGGTCCTGATGGCGATTGCGTTGGTCATTTTCGCGATCGGCAAGAGGTTTTATGCTCAGGAAAGCATCGTTCGCAAGACGATCGGGGACCCTTCGCGTGCTCCGATTGAGAGTCGGACCGTCACAGGCATTCCGGTCAAGACAATGTTCGTGTCACCCGAGGTGAAGGCCGAGGATTCCAAACTGAAGCTGGAAACATTGAGCAAGATCGGAGCGCTCTTCGTCACGGTGATGTTCTTCTGGTCCATCTTTGACCAGTCGGCAAGCACGTGGATCTTCTTCGCCGATACCTACATGAATTGCAACCTCTTTGGTTACCAAACGAGAGCAGATGCAATTCAGGCCTTCAATCCGCTTTTCATCGTCTTGCTCGTTCCTGTCAGCGTCTGGTTCTTTAAGAAATTCCCTTTGAAAGCCACGACCAAGATTGCCCTGGGATATGTCCTCACCGGATTGAGTATGGTCATTATGGCGCTTGCAGGGTTTTTGGCTGGCGAATCGACCAAAGCTTTGAAACTGACATTTCCCGAGGGCAGCGTTGTCGTGCCAAACTCCACCCAGAAGCTCGATAACCCAGGGAACGAATTCACAATAGGAGACATCGCGATACGGTCGAGTGACTTCCAATTCAACCCTGCTAACAAGAAGCTTGAGTTCAAGAACGGCGAAATCTCGCTACCCAATGCAAAAACCCTTTCTG
>CAYXFO010000276.1:0-6358 GCA_964464255.1 uncultured Pirellula sp. | reverse complement strand
CAAGTTTTGGGTGATTCACTCTTCATAGACGACAGTAGTCGACCTACCGAATAGTTGAGCGACTTCCTTTTCGAATGTCTCGCGATCGAGATCGCCACGGACGAGGAGCTCGTATCGGTGCTGGCTAATCTCTTGCATTTGATAGCGATACACTGGAAATCGTCGCATCAATCGCGTCAATTCCATACTGTGGATGCTACGACCGTCGCTGGAGCGATACTCGACAGGTTGCCGACCTTCGAACTCTACGAGGACTCGATGCCCGTCGATGAGATTGAGTGAGGCATGGTCTCCCGTTCGATATCGCAAGATTGGTAAGAACGGATTGCGGCCACCGGTCAGTGCGATTTCACCTCGAACGCCCGGTGGACAGCGGCGATCGTCCTCATCGAGAATCTCCACGAATAGATCATGGGCGAGGATACGGTGCCCGACGCTCGTTCCTGCGGCGATGATGCCCGCTTCGGTCATCGCATACAAATCAAGGACTGGGCATCCATAACGTTGCCTGAGTTTGTCGGCATAGCTTGGTGAGAGATGCAGAATACCCGATACGATGGCTTGCGGTGCATGATCGATATCGAGTTGCTCGAGGACACCATAGGCGACGGGGTCTCCGAGCCAGATCGGGGCTTTCCATGTGTTGATGTAGGTTTCCCGATGCGTGAGGGATCGCCACGCAGATGGATCGAGATTGACTCGCACGCATCCTGCCTCTCCGAGGTATCCAACCACAATGGCAGTCGTAAACGCGCCGGGATAGGCGACGAAGTTCGTGATGGCTACCTGATCGACGCCATGAGGGATCGCGATGCCGTGCAGTTCGCGAAGCGCGTATTCGATCAAAGGTATTCCGCATGCAGCGGAATAAGGATGGTGCGGAGTACGAGTCGGCTGGCCGGTGGTGCCGCTACTGGAAAAAATGACCAGGTCATCAATCGATTCCGAGTCGGGGACAAAGTCCCAAGCACGCGGCGCGAGATCCGATCGATTGCAGGTGGGTATATCTTGGAACGATACTCCGTGTGGCGTTCGTTTGCGATAGAAGGGAACCTCGGTGACACAACGCTCGACGAAGTCCTGGAGCCAAGCGGGTTCATCGAGTGATGTGTGTGGGCGTTGTGATGCGAGTGCTCGCTGGAATTCGTGGACGCGTTCCAAACCGCGAGCATCAAGCTGCTCGCCGTTGGGCCAATTCCAAAGGGGTGCTGCTGCATGCTGTCGCATTTGATGCAAAAACGTGCGTCCCTGAGGGGTTAAGATCGGGAACCGTTCTTGCTCTGAAATCTCGGGGTACATGAGTTCACCAGTGAGGGCGTTACTCGGTATATCGGCTGACAGATTCTTGGGCTTTGGCGCGAGCCATGGCTTCACGAACTTCACGGGCCCGCTTCTCTGCCGCCGCCGTCTCCTTCAGAATCCGTTCACGTTCGATGCTGTTGAGGCTCATCAAGCGGTCGGTAGCTTGAGGAATCGATTCTCCTTCGGGGCGAAGATCGAGGCCACTGAGGCACACGCGTACCAATTCCTCGCGACGATCGGGGTTGCTGAGTACGGTCCGCGGTTTCAGCAATTGCGAGATCGATTGAAAGTTATCCCCCTTCAGCAGATTCCACATCGACACAGCGAATCCCTTGCGGTCGCTGAACCAAGGGTCATAGAAGAGCCATACAGCGAGGCTCAGTAGACCCAGATGTCGCTGATGGTTGGCAGTAAATTTCGTTGAGCCGAGTTTTGCAATGAATGGGTCATCGATCCTCATGGGATGGTCATCGAAGCGCCGAAAGAAGTCGGTTAGGAGCGCGATCACACAGGTTGAACTATCCGCGGAATCGCAGATGTTGAGGAAATCCTCTGGGCACTCTGCGAGTCGATGCGTCATGGCCGCTAGCGATGGCCCCTCGTTGTTCATGGCTACGTCCCTCGATTGTGGTAGCGAGCTCGACTGAACTGTTTGGCGAAATCCAAAAGCTCATCCATCGAATTGACCAAATGTACGTTCCATCCGTCTTCCTGCATCCGTTTGATCAGAGGACCATAGGTTTGCCCGGTGGATTCGGGATACCCTGGGAGTTGCAACACGTAGGTCCCGCCCCCCTTGCATCGCTGTACGGCTTCTCGAGCGACGTCCCATCCGAGTTGCCCCGCAACTTCGTCATTCAGAATCTGAAACATATCGTAGTCGCTGACGAGCAGGATATGCACAGGCCTAGGTAACTTAGCTTGTTCATAGAAAGTTTCTGCGAGTCGATGGATTCCGAATGAGTAGCCAGTCCCCAGATACGAGACCATGGTACGCATCACTTCTTGCTGGACGCGAATGAACCCGTCGGTGGAGACAGTGCTTCCGGGCTCGCCCGATAAGACGACTTTGACGCTGGCACCCGCTCGCAATGCGGATAGGCTGATCACGGCGCCAGCGAGCACGGGATAGGATAACGAAAATGCCGGGTCGCCCATCGAGCCACTGCAGTCGACTCCGAGATAGAGATCGAAGGGTGTCGCTTCCGGATCTTGACCTGGGCTGTTGCCTGTCAACCGTTCGCGTGTTGTGACACCTGGTATGACAATCGGACTGGTCATCATGGTGCTGTGCCAATCGATCCGTTCTACTTCGGTGCCCGGATCCCAAAGATCTGTCCCTTCGGGAATCGGGTCGGTTGCGGTCGGAGCGGGTTTTACGGGGAAGGGGATCAAGTGCGGGACTGCACGTTCGCGATAGTATTGGATTGCGATTTCCCGGTCGCCGAGGTTGACTCCGGACGCCTTGAGAATTTCAGCGTACTCGATCGGACTGCGATAGGACTTGAGGGTCTTTCTTCCGGAATCCTCTCCTCGCACCCGTCCGATGCCGGCTCTCTCGAGTTCCCCCATATCGATAGGATCGAGTCCGGTCAGTTCGGAGTCTTCGGCCGGATGGATATTGCCGTCGAGTTCATCGTCATCGATATCCGCGAGCCCGCTAGGCAGGCCACCCTCGCCTGCTTGAATAGTATCGCACCAGATGCGGCAGCCTTCTTTGTTGCATTCCTTTTCCTCGATCACATACGGAAGGCACAGGCACGCGAAACGACCGGCGCCGTTCAACCAATCCTTGGCATAGGCTCGAATCAAACGAGCCCCTAGCAGTGCATCTTGATTGACTCGTGAGGATACAGCTTCGGAAGTAAGTGACTTCGCTGGCAGATTCCAAAGCGATTCGTAAATGCGCATGTACAGCAGCCACAGATTTCCGCTGGCATCTTTGGGGATCAGCTTTTTGTAAACCTCGTCCATGCGTCTACCGCAAGATCGTTGGAGTCGGTCATTGATGAGAAGATCCGCGTAAAGATTCGCGATGTACGGAGCGTACGACTCGACGCTTGGCAACCCGCGTCGGATCCTTGCTATCAAGCGGGCGTTATCAGTCAGATCTCCGGGGCACAAGACATGGTGCCCTATCTCATGGGCAAGGATCTCGGGCCCGAAGTCCTCAAGTTGGTTCGATGCGACCTGTCGCAAGCTGATGATGATCGAATGATCCTTGAGCCGAATCATGGCAAAGCTGCCGGACAGATGCTCCCGTTTCTCGTCCGCATGCGTGTAGCACCAAGCCGGTTCGTGCAGTTGCACGAACGGGCTCCAGTCGGCAAGCGCTCCAGGCCAGGCGCGCAGCCAGCGGTCCTGGATAGCTTTAAGTGCGTCGGCAACCTTATGTGTCTTCATGAGGCCTGCCGGGCGAATAAGAACACGTGGTACGAAGTCGGGATCGTTACGGCCAGAGTTGTACCGTCGAACGATTGACTAGAGCTATTCGCAAGATCAGGGCGTTGGGCTTTCAGCTTGTCCCACCTGATCGAGCCATCGCTCGCTATGCTCGGACTTTTTTTTGAAGTGCTGCTCGTGACTTGGTTGTCGACACGATACAGCGTAGAGCCGAATCGGTCCGCATGGAGTTGCCATCGCTGGTGGCCATCGGTGATATGGATCCGTCCGTCGGACACATAGCTTTTCGGGGGTCGTAGAAACTCTCCATCAAGTCCTCGGAAATTACCGCATCGCCTGACTTCGGTAATGGTGGGAGTCCCTGGCTGGTCGCTCAAGTTCGCCCATGGATTAGTAGCTAACTCTTGGATCAGATCGCGCACCGTGCTCTCTGCAACGTTGCCGGGGATCGCGAGAGTACTGCGAAGCAATTCGGCAGGCAATGCATCAGCGATTTTCAGAGCAGCCTGTCTCATGTGGGCGAACCCGGAAGTCCAGCCGAGAAATTTACCCAGATTCAATAGTTGATCTGCACTTTGACAGGCGGGCCCCAATCGATGCAGCATGCTGAGCCAAGACTCGGTTTTGTTGCTGGACCATTGGTTCAGGTAGAGCACTGCGTTGCTAAGGCTACCGATGACCATTCTCGGGTTGAGGGATAAGATCGGAGCAATTGCCGGAAATGCGTCGCGCCACAGTTCGATGACTCGCAGCGAGCCACCGACTTCATTGAAGTGGCCGAGGGCCGAAAGGTCGAGTCCGACATCATAAAGTGCTAGGAGCGTTTCCTTGCTCCGATCAGGGTTCGAGGCATGGACCACTTCGACGACCGGCGCGACGTACTGCTCGACGTGTCGCAGCCACGATGGTCCGTCGATCTTTGCCCCCAGCGCGACCCGTTGTCGATATTTGCTGTTCAGCCTCTCACGCAACTCTGCGAGCAGTGTCTTGACGATGGGTGATAATGTTGCCTGTTCCGACATCGTGGATACTCAACTCTATTGCTGTTTCCAACTGAGCCATCGGAGATAGTTCGCATACCGTTGGTGCAGGTATTTCAGTTTCAGCACATCGTCATACATGTAGCCGTAGAATTTTCTCGATCCGCTCCAGGATTTCAGCAATCGCTCGATTTCGATGAGACGCTTTCGAACCTCGGCTTCACTTACGCCATCGAGCCCGTGCTCGAATTGCTCGCTCAATTTCGTAACGGCGTCATCTTTGTCGAGTTGCAGTCGGTCGTACTCAGCGCATGCCATGTCGAACATCGTTCGAATCCAGGTGACTTTGTCGCTTCGCAGGGAGGCATTATTCGCCGTTTCGAAGAACGGACAATCCGGGTCCTGCACGAGTTTGTCATGCAGAACGAAGGGAAGGATTTGGCGGAGATCTTCTAGACTTACCTCTGCGGAACCTCGGAAGTAGGCGAGCGCTTTGACGAACGATAGGGTGGTCATGATCGCGCGGACCGAGATGCCATTTTTCGTCTGGGATCCAATGTCTTTCAATTTGTCCTTGCCGGTTTCTTGGCTGGTGACTTGATGCCAATCGATCGCCGATAGTTTCACGGTGTCTTTGGTCTTGTATTCGAACTGGGTCGCGGCGACTTCGCAGTACTCGAACTGACTCGCGAAGAACTCGAGCCTGCGGAGGATATTTGCAGGGATGGGTAGTTCTCGAATCTCGCGGTGCAATCGGTTGCTTTCCTCCTCCGTGAAGATAATTTCCGAAGGGACCATTTCCTCGGGACGCAGACCACCTTCAATGCGGTCGAGGAGATCGCTGAGAAAACGACAGTTGAAGTGAAGCGCCTTGACCACAATGTCGATTCGATCGCGGAGTGCTTCGATGACTTGATACGTACCTCCACCTGCATCGTCGTTTGCAGTCAGATACCACGCGGAGTCTGGGCACTCGAATGTTTGGTCGTAGAGTTCCGCATAGTTGTCCGCCATCAAGGTTAGGAGAGCCGACTGTGTTCGGGTGGGGATTCGATTGTATTCATCGATGATTTTGACTCGCATACTGAGCCATTTGCGCCACGCGATCCCGATTTGGTCGACGCTCTGAGCCTTGATCAGGTCGGATGGCAGTGGGCTTCCGAGCAAGTCGGCGATCGTCATCTGCGGCTGACCTTTTTGGATCGCCCGACGAACATCTCGAATAGAATAGCCAGCCATAACACCCATGAGGACGGCGCTTGATGTTTTCCCGCGTCCCGGGCCGCCGACGAGAAGACACTTGGCTCGGACCGCGAAAGTGAGCAGAGGCATCAAGACAAAACTGCAGTAACTCTGTCCGGACGGTAACACCACTTCGTTGGCACGATCGCCAAACTTAAAAGTCTGAGGGGGACCTTCGTTGTATTCGATGTCGTAAAACGGGCTGATGATGGCGTGATTGATGATCCAGAAGTAGGCTTGCCGAAGCTTTTCATCGAGCGGCAATTCGGTTTTCGCGCCGACAGCATCGAGTTGGATGGGCCCTTGGTAAAGTTCCGCGATATCGAATTCCTTAGGAACTGCCTTAGCCGATGGGTTGGTGGGCGCGGCAGAGACACGTTTCAGGAAATCGCGAAACATAGCGGATCCGATCCAGGAGATGAACGAGGCGA
>CAYXFO010000275.1:0-6386 GCA_964464255.1 uncultured Pirellula sp. | reverse complement strand
CAACCCGAAACGTAAGTGAGGGATGGACTTACGTCGCTCGCGACGTGTTCCCTCGTGTGTCCCTCGCTCACACGTCGGGTTGTGATAGTCCCTGGCTATTCGCAAGATGCATGCCAGCATTCACCTTGTTCCCGCGGTGGCTCGGCTTCTCTACAATAAAGCGTGTTGTTTATCCCGCCTCCCGGCGATCCAGCCCCGGCCTACATGCCGCGCGATCGCAAATCCTACCTTCATTGGACCAGCATGAGTCGTTACCTCACTTTTTGCTTTGCGTTGTTCGTCGGATCTCTTTTAGCCCAATACTCGGAAGCTCAAACTCCTCCTTTCACTTTGAATCGAGGAGACCGAATCGCCATCATCGGCAACACGACTGCCGACCGCATGCAGCATTCGAGTTGGTTGGAAACCTATCTGGTATCCCAACTGCCAGAACACGAACTCACGTTTCGCAATCTCGGCTATCCCGGGGACGAACTCAAAGTCCGATCGCGGGAAGAGAATTTCGGCAGCCCCGATGAATGGCTCACCAAAGTTCGAGCCAACGTCGTCTTCTGTTTCTTTGGATACAACGAAGCATTGCGCGGCGAAGCAGGCCTGGATTCCTTCCGACGTGATCTGGCCGAAGTCATCGATGGCATGCGGTCCCAAAAATACGACGGCGAGTCCCATCCGCAATTGGTGTTCTTCTCCCCGATCGCCCACGAGGATCTGAAAAGCCCACACCTGCCGGACGGCTCTGCAAACAACCCGAAGCTTGCCCTCTACACACAGGCCATGCGCGAAGTGTGCCAGCAGAAGCAAGTTCGGTTCATCGACTTGTTCAAAGCTTCGCAACGATTGTATGAGTCGTCGAAGTCTCCCCTCACCATGAATGGGATCCATTTGACCGATGACGGGGAGAAGGAACTGTCGCGAGCGATCCTGCCCGAGTTGATGCCGGAGGCGAAACTTCCAAGCGACCTCGGGAAACTGGAGAAACTCAGACAGGCGATCTTGGACAAGAACGATTACTGGTTCAGCCGATATCGAGTCGTCGATGGCTACAACGTCTTCGGCGGTCGCTCGAAACTTGCATGGTTCGGGCAGTCGAATGCCGATGTGATGATGCGCGAGATGGAAATATTCGATGTCAAAACCGCCAACCGCGATCGCGGAGTGTGGAAGGTTGCTCGCGGCGGAAACTACGAAGTTGCCGACGATAACCTCCCAGAAGAGTTGACGGTTCGAACCAATATCCCCGGCAAGCTTGCCGACGGGGGCCATGAATATCTCGGCGGCAAGGAAGCGATCGGCAAGATGAAGATCGCGGAAGGGATGCAAGTCAATCTCTTTGCATCCGAAGAGATGTTCCCGGAACTGATCAATCCGGTCCAGATGGCTGTCGATCCCGATGGTCGGCTCTTTGTTTCGGTATGGCCATCGTACCCCCACTGGAATCCTATGGAACCGCGCCGAGATAAAATCATCTGCCTACCCGATGACAACGGAGATGGTGTTGCGGATCGATGCGTAACGTTTGCTGATGAACTCAACAGTGTCACCGGCATGGAATTCTGGAATGGAGGCATGCTGGTCGCGGCCTTGCCAGAGATTTGGTTCCTGAAAGACACCGACGGCGACGACAAGGCAGATCTCAAGGTTCGAATGCTGCAAGGTGTCTGCAGCGCCGACTCGCACCATTCCGCCAATGCAATGTTGCTCGGCCCAGATGGCTGGGTCTATTGGTCTCGCGGTATCTTCAACGTATCGGTCATGGAAACCCCGAGTCGCACGGTTCGATCGGAGCAAAGCGGAGTTCACCGTTTCAATCCTCGCACGTTTGAAATGGAATTCCATTTCCCGATCGGTCCCAATCCGCACGGCGACGTCTTCGATCAATGGGGTTATCAATTTGCCAATGATGGGACCAGCGGGACCGGTTCGTATGTGAACATCGGTAAAGGGCTCGGCAATAAGCAATGGTTCAAGATGCGTGTGCGGCCGGTGGCTGCCAACGGTATTCTGTCCAGCAGCCACTTCCCCGACGCGAACCAAGGCAACTTCTTGCTTTGCAATTGCATCGGCTTTCTCGGAGTGCTGCAGCATCGCGTCGAATACAACGGTGCGGATATTACCGCAACCGAAATCGAACCGATTCTCGTCTCCAGCGACCCCAATTTTCGCCCGAGCGATGTCGAAGTGGGTGGCGATGGCGCGCTCTATGTCTCCGACTGGTGCAATGCGATCATCGGCCACATGCAGCACAACATGCGAGATCCGAATCGTGATCGCGATCATGGTCGCATCTATCGCGTCACGGCAACGGAACGACCTCTGGTCGCGCCCGCGAAATTGCGAGGCAAACCGATCCCGGAAGTACTCAAAGCGTTTTTCGCGAAAGAGAACGGTTCCCGCTATCGCGCTCGCATCGAACTCAGTGGCCGCGATACCAAGGATGTCGTCGCTGCAATGACGCAGTGGAACACATCGCTCGACCCCGCGCGTCCCGACGATGCCCAAGCTCTTCTGGAAGGCCTTTGGGTTCTTGAAGAACATCGCGTACCCAACATGGCTTGGATTGAGAAAACCTTTGCAGCTCGGGAACCTCGTGTTCGTGCAGCGGCCATCCGGACTCTCGGCCATTGGGCAGGCAAGGTGAAAGACTGGGAGGATCTGCTCTCCACTGCATCCCGCGATGAATCGGCCTTGGTGCGTGCCGAAGCGGTTAAGGCAGCGGTCGAGTTCGGTGGAGAAACGGCCAACGAAGCCGTGATGCAAGCCGCCGTTCTACCGATCGATCCCGAAATGAATACGGTTCTGGCATACGCCAAGGATCGACTTCGCACCAACGAAAAACTCCAGCAACTGATCAGCCAGAAGCAAGCATTGTCTCATGCTGCAACGCGATACGCGCTCGCGTTCGCACCGCCTGAAGACCTCATGAAGTTGCCGCAAACCGAGGAAGTGCTTGAGGCGGTCTTGCGACGTTCGAAAGTGCCGAGCGATATTCTGCGTCGCGCCTTGGAAGGCCTATCCAGTATGCGAAAGACAAGCGTTGTTCCTCTGATTCTGGCATGGGCTCAGCAGCGCGATGCCCAAGGAGATGTCGATGCCTTGCCGAGCCTGAAGGATCTCCTCGTCCAGCAGTCGCCTGCGGAACTACGCAAGGGGCGGGGATTGCTGCAGCAATTGGCAACGCAATCGAAACAGCCTGCGACCCGTCAATTGGGCTTCGCCGCTTGGATCGTTGCCGAAGGGAACGGAGATGCACTGTTCGCAACAGCGTCTACCAACAAGGAATTGCTCCGCGACCTGCTCCTCGCGGTTCGAGACCTGAAGCAGGATGGGCTGCAGCGATCGCTGTTCCCATCGGTACGAGGTTGGATGTTCGAACTGCCACCATCGCTCGCATCGGAGCCGGGTGCGGCCGTTCTGTCGCAACCTGGTATCCATGTCGATTATTTCTATCCTGCACCCGACAACGTTGCTCTGGAAACTTTGGCTCCGCTGACGCCGAAAGCCAGTGGCATCGTTCCCAAGATGGTGATGAATGTGCCGCAGAAAACAGAGGCGGATGACTTCGCGCTGAAGTTCACTGGCAACCTGACCATCGCTCAATCGGGCAAGTACACATTCTTCATCGCATCCGATGATGGTTCGCGAGTGTACATCGATGATCGATTGGTGATCGACAACGACGGCTTGCACGGCATGAGTGAAAAGCAAGCCGCAATCGAACTCGCGGCAGGCTTGCATCGCATCGCAGTCACCTATTTCGACAATGGTGGTGGAGATGGTTTGCAGGTCGCATGGAGCGGTCCAGGTTTCAAGAAACAGGAAATCGCCACCGAGATGCTCAGTGTGGGTGGCGAAGAAACCATTCATGATCTCGCGATTCGCGCGGTTGCCAGTATCCCCGGTTTTGAGAAAGAGAAATTCGCCGATTGGGTTTCGTTGATCAAAGCCGATCGACATCGCTCGACCGCAGTCCAAGCCTTGAAAGCCTTGCCCCAGTCGGCATGGGACCCCCGTGAAGTTCCGGGCTTGGTCGATAACCTCGTCGGCTTCGTCAGCAGCATTCCAGCGCGAATGCGAACCTCTGGCTCCGCCGTAGAGACCATCGAACTGATTCAGGTTCTTGCAGCAAAGCTACCGCCGGAACAAGCCGCCAGCATCCGCGAACGATTGCAAAATCTCGATGTGCGTGTCATCGCAATCGGTACGGTTGTGGAACGAATGAACTACGACAAAGAAAAGATCGCTGTCGCAGCGGGCAAGCCTGTGGAGTTCCGATTTTCGAATCTCGACAACATGCCTCACAACCTCGTGTTCGTAAAACCAGGCGCTCTCGAGGAGGTGGGTTTAGAAGCCGAACGCACAGCACAAGATGCAGATGCTCGCGATCGACAGTTTGTTCCTGTCTCGGACAAGATCCTGCTGGCAAGCAAACTGCTCGGTCCCGGAGAAACGCAGTCGTTGGTATTGGATGTGCCATCGGAGCCTGGCATGTACCCCTACGTCTGTACGTACCCAGGTCACTGGCGCCGCATGTTCGGTGTGCTGGTCGTGGTCAAAGACATCGAAAGCTACCAAGCCAATCCCGACGCATATCTCGCGGCCAACCCGCTCACCGTGCGCGATGAACTCCTCAACTCGATCGGTCGCAACACGGAATGGAAGATCAGCGACTTGGCCGCCGACATCAAACAAGCGGAAAAGGACCGATCGTATGAAGTCGGTCGCAGTCTGTTCCGTGCAGCCAACTGTGTCGGTTGCCATCAACTCGGTGGCGAAGGCAAAGCGTTCGGACCCGATCTAGCCAAACTCGAACCGAAGAAACAAACCGCAGAAGCGATACTCAAAGCGATCATCGAACCATCGGCTGATATCGAAGACAAATATCGCTCGCGCATTTTCCAGATGAGTTCGGGAGCCATCGTGACCGGCATGGTGACAAAAGAAGATGACCAAAGCATCCATGTCATGGTCGACCCGCTGGCTAAGGGAGAACCAACCATCCTCGAGAAATCCGAGATCGAAGGAGAAAAGACTTCCGCGATCTCCACGATGCCCCAAGGACTACTCAACCGGCTTACCCGGGAGGAAATCCTCGATCTGGTCGGTTACGTTTTGGCGGGTGGTGACAAGAAGCATGCCGCTTTCGGCGGACATGACCACGACCACCATCACTGATGCTTATGGGGAAGCCACGCCTAGGTAAATTACAACCCGACGCAGGCGGATGACAGAGCGGTCCCCCGAAGCCCGCAATGGTGGTTGTTTGGAATGGTACATCACTTGGCGGGGGCTCGGTGACGTTCGTCGTTATCCGCTGTAGAATGGTTGGATGCGAACTGTCTACCTCGAAACAACCGTGATCGGACATGTCGCTGGCCGATTGCATCCTGTCGCTTCCGTCCTGGCACGTCAGCAGACGACTCGCGAATGGTGGGAAACGGCACGTGACAGATACCGATTATTCGTGTCCGATCTCGTGCATGCCGAATGTGGTGATGGCGATAGTGACGCTGCTCGCGAGCGGCTTGAGATAATAGCCGACATTGGTGTTCTTCGAACGGAAGATGCCGCCAAATCACTCGCTGCGGCCTTGATTGCCGCGCATGCCGTGCCTAAAACCGAACCGCGTGACGCCCTGCACATCGCGTTGGCGGCCACCAACGGCATTGCGTTTTTGGCGACGTGGAACTTTCAGCATATAATGAATCCGTCGACCCAGCATTTGATCGATGCGGTGTGTCGAAACGCCGGCATTGAATGCCCTGTGATATGCACCCCAGAACAATTATTGGTGACCTATGGCAATTCCTGACCCCACCGATGAAATCAAATCTGTCCGCCATCTGCTTGGTGCTGCATTCGACTATGATCTCGATCGCATCGTGGAAGACATTCAGCGTCGCCAGATAGAATCGGGCCGCAATTACGTTACGATGCCACCTCGCAAAATCGCGGATAATAAAGCGATGCACCCAAGCGGCGGTGCCACGGTTTTTCCCATTAACGAATCAACCTCCGCTGCTGGGTAATCGCCGCCAAGGGATGCAATTGCAAGCAGTCGATGTTTCGCCAGGGAATATCACAACCCGACGCGAGGGAAGACGTCGCGAGCGACGTAAGTCTATCCCTCACTTACGTTTCGGGTTGTAATAGAAACGAAGATCGCAACTTCAAAGAGCGTCGCCTTTCATGTGCGAAGGTGGTGGTGAACCCGCGACTGCACTTAGCCACGGCCATTCTGAAAAGCTGGCGAAACATTGTCTTCGGCATCGGGTTTGCAGGGGGGTGCCAGAGATTACTTTTTCGAAAATCCCTTCTTTCCACGCTGCAAAATCAATAACTGGCACGCCGCGACGAATGAAAAGGGCTCTCGCCGGAGCGGTTTCACT
>CAYXFO010000274.1:0-6412 GCA_964464255.1 uncultured Pirellula sp. | reverse complement strand
TGCAGCGTACCGATCGTTGGTCAAATCGACCCACAACCGCCACTGCTGCAGGTGTTCGTTGGACCTTTGGAATCGTTCATATTCGCGATCTTCCTGCGAGAATGCCTTGACGACACGGATTCCGGACAGCATCCCGTTGAGGACCGACCATTGCTTGGTCGACGCATCGCGCAATCGGAAATGTTTTGGGTAGACCTTTTGCCAGAATACCCATGAGCCGAGGATCACCAGCGGCACTGGGATCAATGTGAAGAGTGCGAGCTTGGGATTGATCCACAGGAGCATCGCACCCACGCCGACCAATTGCACCATTTGGAGGAGGAAGCCGCCGGTCAATTGATGCATGAGACCGTGCAGCACCTCGCTGTCGTGGGCAACGCGACTGAGGGTCGAACCCACCTGATGACGATCGTAGTAAACCACGGCGAGCTGCTGAAGTTTTCGGACCATTTGCTCGCGAAGCGCCGATGTCAGCCCCGTTCCAATGAGAGTCGCGACGCGCCCCTTGGCGATTGCGACCAGGGACAACAGGACACGCGTCGAGGCGAGCGCCAAGACCACGACGAGTAGTGCCTTGGAAAAATCTGCGGGTGGCGACGAAGAGTTCTGGCTCCCGAGGATCTCATCGACCATGTACTGTTGCAGTTTAGGAGGTATCAGTTCCGCGCAAACTCCCACGATGGTCAGCCCGCTGAGGATCAGTGCGCCGCGCAATTGCGGCCGAAGCATGGACCCGATCCGACGAAGGATATGTCCTCGCTGCAGGCATCGCGGGCATTCATCGTGCGCGTGCTCAAGCCGTAAACCGCAACCTCCACAACGTGGCGGATCGAGCGGTTCCTCATGCTCGACCCCCGTTTCCCATCCCTGCTCCCGCAATCGTTCCAGTCGCCGCGCCACTTTGTGGAATCGGCTCGCCATCGCGTTGGAAAACCGAACCAAGTCGACCCAACCGTCCACCGTTCGAACCTGCAACCAGCCAGATCCGACTGCGGAACGGGTACGGAACTCAAGGACTTGCTCAAGCCCGACCCGTACAGACGCCGTCGACTCGGTTGTTTCATGGATAGCTGGAGAGGCCGCGAATACCGCGATTTCCTGGTCGGTCAGAACGAGCCAGCTTTCCGCCGGGCTGCCATCGGCTTGGATATCCGACGCGACGGAAAATCGAATTCGATGCGATGTTGCACCGACCGCTTCCAAGCGGCAATGAGCCTCTGCGGGAACCAGCGTGGCGTATGTCACTTGCTGATAGCTAATCTTGAAAAGGGTGCCAACCAATGCAGGTTCTCTCCTCGAGAACCTGCTACTATGAAATTAGTAAGAAGGAGTTAGTCGAGAAAAGTTCCTCTCCTCGGATCCTCTCACTGTTCTGTTGCGCAGGCTGCTTGATCATCGAAATCCTCAAAAATTGGGTTTTTCTGATACTTTTGATGTAAGGATTTTTGGTGGGCCGTGTGAGACGTTCAGAGGAGGTTGGGGATGAGCGATTGGCCTGAAACACGTGCGAGTTTGATCCAGCAAGCGCAAGCGATGGACAACGACGCAGCATGGCAGGAATTGGTAGCGATTTACCAACCGGTCGTTTATCGCATGGCCCGTCGTGGGGGACTGACGCACGAAGCTGCGGAAGACGTTATTCAGGCCGTTTGGTTCTCCATTTCCAGAGCTCTTCCGAGTTGGGATCCTCGCGAGGAAGGTCCTCGGTTCAGGAACTGGTTAGGCAAGGTCACTCGGAATGCGGTCATCAATGCAATAACAAGGGCTAAACCGGATCGGGCGAGCGGCTCGTCGAGTGTAACGTACTTTTTGCAAAACGTTCCCGAATCGGAGTCCCTGGTGAAAACATTCGAGCGGGAATCGCGGCTCGAACTGATTCGCTATGCCTCCGGACTCATCCGAAATGAGTTCTCCGAAAAGACCTGGGAGATCTTCTTGGCGACATGCGCGACTGGACTGAGCTCGGAAGAGGTCGCCCGCCAGTATGCGTGTTCGATCAGCAGTGTGTATGTCAGTCGATGTCGAGTCATCGCTCGACTTCGAGCCAAGGTCCAGGAGCTATCGTTCATCGAGGAGGACGACGTGTGACTCACTCGATCCATTGCATTGGAGCAAATGACCTAGAATGTTTTTTGGCAAATACACTGCCAAAACAACGAGCCATCGAGATCGAATTGCATCTCGATTCATGCTCCGATTGCTGCCAATCTCTGTGCCAGACGGCGGGAAATAAGGATTGGTGGCACGATGTCGAGGCGGCGATGCAGGAGAGTCGGGAGCCCATGCTCACGATTCAGCGATCTTCTGGCGAGTATCAGTTGCTACTTGGGTTGCTAGGCCCGACGGATGACCCAGATAAACTCGGACGAATCGGCCCCTATGAAGTCATCGGCATTATTGGACGAGGAGGGATGGGGGCTGTATTCAAAGCGCATGACCCAGGACTCAATCGATTCGTCGCCCTCAAAGTCCTTCTGCCCCACCTTGCTGCCAGCAGCGAAGCGCGAGCGCGTTTCCATCGCGAAGGCCAGGCCGCTGCCGCCGTCGTCAACGACCATATCCTCCCTATCTATGGCGTTGATGAATGGAAATCCAATCCTTATTTGGTCATGCAATACATTCGCGGATCGACTCTGCAACAACGGCTCTGCGACCGAGGACCTCTTAGTTTGAAGGAATTGCTTCGCATCGCTCTGCATGCCGCGAAAGGGCTTGCAGCTGCTCACGCACAAGGTCTCGTTCATCGCGACATCAAGCCTTCCAATATTCTTCTCGATGGCACCGTCGAACGCGCGCTGCTAGCGGATTTTGGATTGGCACGAGCTGTCGATGATGCGTCGCTGACTCGTAGCGGTATGCTCGCAGGTACCCCTCAATTTATGTCCCCCGAGCAAATCCGCGGTGAACAGATCGATCAACGCTCCGATCTGTTTAGCCTCGGAAGCGTTCTCTACGCTATGAGCACAGGAGTCCCGCCGTTTCGCTCGGAGTCGAGCTATACCGTCATGCGGCAAATTATCGAGGAATTCCCTAGACCTGTCCGGGAATTTAGGGAAGATGCTCCGGATTGGCTTCAACGACTAATCGATTGGATGATGGAGAAAATACCCGCTCGGCGGCCATCATCCGCAAAAGATGTGGAGCAGATCATCGAACGATGCTTGGCTCATCTAGAACAATCTCCGTTGGTGTCACTTCCAATCGAGCTGTCTCAATCCAAAGTGACTTCGAAAAAAAGAAAACTTAGGAAAATAATCATGGTGAATCTCGCCAGCCTTGCAGTGGCTCTACTCGCTTTCCTCGGCGGCAACATGCTACTCGAAGAAAACGAAAACACGCCGAACGAAAATACGCCAAACGAGCAACGACCGGGCGAACAAGAGAAGCCGACCAAACCGAAGGCCCTCCAAGGGTCCGCCACCGCAGGATCCTATCGCATCGATCTGCTGGGCACCGGCCCACTCGATGGCATGGAATCCCTGATGGATTTCAAACCGGATGTCAAAATCCAAAATGGGCAAGGCAACTCATTCGGTAACATTACGACCAACAACTTCGGTAACTCGCAGACTTTTAACAACCAGAACGGCTCGGGTGGAACCGTCGGCGGCTTCGGCACCACGACCGCGGGAGGAGGCGGGGGTGGCTTTACAGGAACAGGGGGCGCTACCTATTCGGGAGGTGGAATCCCAGCAAACCTGGGTGTCGCTCTCAAGATTGAAGCGGAAAAAGGGAAAGCCAAAGGAAAACGAGAGTTCATCGAGTTGTCGCCGAAGATCAAATTGACCAATACCGACGGGAGCGTCAACGAGTCCGAAGACACCCGACCTCTTCGAACTACCTACCCGCAATTTGAAAAGCAGTTTCCCGGTTGCTACGCGGCCTACGTTCACCGCCCGCGCGGAACAGAGTCGACCATCCAAACCATCGAAGGAGAGTTGCTCATCACGCCCGGTCGGAAACTCAATGCCGTATTCACCGACACCAAACCTCAAAAGAAGAAAGTGGATGGGGAAATCTTTCAACTCCAAAAACTGGAATCCACCCAGCAAGGAACCATCGTGCAGATGACTTTTCCCGAGACCGCTTTGATGAAGAAAGCGACCAACATGTTCGAAAAGTTCCAGGCCTTCACGCAAGCTACCGGGTGCTTCGACCTGATGCTCGTGGACTACGACGGCAATGTGTATCTTCCCAATGGAAAATCAGGCGGCGGTGGAGGTTCGGGAAGCGTTCAAGGGTTCAGCTTTAACGGCACAACGCAGACTCGTACCAACCAGTCTCAGGAACCTTCGATGACCACGATGAACTTCCAGTTCAAACCGCTCCCTCCGGGTACTCAAATCACGAAAATCATCGCCGTTATGACAGAAAAGGAAGGGGAAACCAAAGAGATTCCTTTCACGATGGAATTGACCGAAAACCGATAGGCTCAAGGCTTTCCCCAAGACTCATGCGGATATCCTCGCGGAAAACGACCTGCGGGCAATTACAATCCGATGCAGGGTGTGTTTCGTAATGATCGCTGCGGTATTGATCTCTTTGGGGGAACTGGAAAAATGCTAACGTCCGGAGTACGACTCGTATCAGTCGTCCTGTTGACGACTTTTTGGTCTTCTATGCTGGACCGCGGTTTCGCACAAAGCAGACCTCGTAAGATCAACGATACAGCGAATCCTGCCACAGACGTCACTTGGGTTACCATCCCCTCGGGCCGTTTCTTGATGGGATCCCAGGTTCCCGCAGAGCAATTGGCCAAAGAGTTCGCCGAGTACGGGCGAGAAGCAGACTACTTCCGCGACGAATACCCACAGCATCCAGTTGAGATCACCAAGCCCTTTCTCATCGCGAGCACGGAAGTCACAGTCGGACAATTCCGTGCATTCACACTAGATACAGGCTACAAGACTCAAGCCGAAATCGATGGGACCGGTGGCTGGGGGTACGATCCCGATCTCAGCAAATGTCTCGGTCGCGACACTCGCTTTACTTGGCGTGACCCTGGCTATCCACAAACCGATTCGCATCCGGTCGTGAATGTCACTTGGGAGGATTGCCAAGCGTATTGCCGTTGGCTATCTGACAAACAACGTCGCATCGTCCGATTGCCAACCGAAGCGGAGTGGGAATACGCCAATCGCGCAGGGACGAAAGAATACTATTCAGTCGGCAACGCCAAGTCCGACATCTTATCCAAAGCCCGTACGCTTGTGCCACGTCCCGAAACGATCCGGCAAGCGGTGCAGGATCTCGAAATCGACCCATCGGAGCCCCCCCCCTTTCCCGTGCCCGTGGCCTCCTACGCTCCCAACCCATTCGGCATCTATGACATGCATGGCAACGTGTGGGAGTGGACTGCAGATTGGCACGATGAGAACTACTACAACTACTCGCCGACCAAGGATCCTCAAGGGCCGAGACAAGGTGTTGTGAAAGTCCGCCGAGGGGGCGCTTGGAATACGTTTCCGCTCTGGGCTCGTTCCAGTTTCCGCAACTGGAACACCATCGATACGCGGTGTGTCAATCTTGGATTTCGCGTGGTCGCCGAGATGACTCCGTGGGAGATTCAGAAGCACGAAAAAGATCGTCCGATTCGATTGCTCTTCGTCGGAGACATCATGCTCGATAATGGACCGGGACATGCGATTGCTTCGGGCATGGATCCGTTTGAGCATTGTTCGCAGTTTCTGCTCGATTCGGATGTCACCATCGGCAACTTGGAATGCGTCCTCGGTCGCGGAGGACAGCAAGTGAACAAGCCGTACATCTTTCGAGGGGCACCAGGATCTGAGAAATACTTAAAGAAGTACTTTCATGCATTGAGTGTTGCGAACAACCACACGCTCGATTTCGGTCCAGACGGACTGCTCGAATGCCTCGATGTTCTCAAGAAGGCGGACATCGGGTATTTCGGAGGTGGCGATGGGATCAACGCGGCGCGTAGCGGTTTGATGCTCGAAGTACGGGGCAAACGAATCGTATTGCTCGGCTACAACGACTTTCAAAAGAAGAATTACCAAGCGACAGAGTCACGCGCTGGCAATGCACCCTTTCGACCTAAGTGGGCGATTGAAGATATCGAATACGCGAAAAAGACCCTCAACGCCGACATCGTCATCCCGTACATCCACTGGGGAAGCGAGATGGTGCCGATGCCGGGTGAACGCGAGCAGTCGGTGTCCAAGCGAATGATCGACGCGGGAGCAACTGCCGTGATCGGTGCTCATCCGCACGTGGTACAAACCGTCGACAGTTACCGAGGTCGGCCAATCGTCTACAGCCTCGGAAATTTTGTTTTCGACTACTATCCGGTCGATCCTCCCATCTGGTACGGATGGGCGGTTCGATTAAGTATCCCACCCGAGGGACCCATCGAGTGGGAGACGATCGCGGTGGAACTCGATCCGCGTGG